>NZ_JBEZUT010000094.1:0-26793 GCF_040636595.1 Kitasatospora sp. NPDC036755 | reverse complement strand
CGGGCGGCAGCCTGCCGCCCGGGGCCGGGCCTGTCTTCCCTGCTTTCCTCCGCGCTCCCCGGTCACATCCTCATGCGCAGCCGGCACACCACCGCGTCGGTGTGCCGCCGCAGGGCGCGGTCGATCACCGCGCCGCGCCGGTTCTGGAGCGCCCGCTGCCACCAGCGGGCCGGTTCCACCTCGGGGATCAGCACGGTCAGCCGGTCGTAGGCGTGCTCCGCCCCCAGCTCGTTGACGAAGTCGGCGATCGGCCGCCCCAGCCGGCGGTGAACGTCCGGAAGCTCCACCAGCGGCACACCCGGCTGCCACAGCTCCCAGTCCCGGCGCAGCGCCTCGGCGGCGGCCGGCTCGTGCACCACCGTCACCGCCATGACCTCGTCGCCGAGCGAGAGCGCCGCCGACAGGCCGTCCCTGGTGAGCCGGGTGATCGCGGTCACCGGGACGACGACCAGGCTGCGCTGCCTGGTCACCGGGCCGGGCACCCGGCCCAGCTCCAGCCGCTCGCCGATCCGCGCGTAGCTGCGGTGGACCGCCTCGAACAGCATCACCAGCAGCGGCAGGGCCACCACGATGCCCCAGGCGCCCTCGGTGAACTTGGTGCCGGTGACGACCACCGCCGCGACGCCGGTGAGCAGCGCGCCGAAGCCGTTCAGCGCGGCCTTCCAGCGCCAGCCGGACGGCCGGTGCAGCAGCCAGTGCCGGACCATGCCGACCTGGCAGACGGTGAAGCCCACGAACACACCGATCGAGAACAGCGGCACCAGGCTGTTGACGTCCCCGCCGGAGCCGACCAGCAGCCCCGCCGACACCGCGGCCAGGAACAGCACGCCGTACCGGTACACCTGGCGGTCGGCGCGCAGCGCGAACAGGTGCGGGAGGTGGTTGTCCCGGGCGAGCAGGTCGAGCAGCACCGGCAGCCCGCCGAAGGAGGTGTTGGCGGCCAGACCGAGCAGCACCACGGTGGCGAACTGGACGACGTAGAAGCCGAATCCGTGGCCCAGCGAGGCGTCGGCGAGCTGGGCGAGCACGGTGACGCCCTCGACCGGCTGGAGGTGGAAGCGGCCGATCAGCACGGCCAGCCCGATCAGCATCACCCCGAGCAGGGCGCCGAGCGCGACCTCGGTGTGCTGCGCGCGCTTGACCCGCGGGCTGCGGAAGGAGGGGACGGCGTTGGCCACGGCCTCCACGCCGGTCAGCGCGGAGCAGCCGGCCGCGAAGGCCTTGAGCAGCAGCAGCGCGCCGACGGTGGTGGCGTTCTCGGCGAGGGAGGAGGCGTGGCCGGCGGCGGCCGCGGTGCTCGCCGGGCCGTCCCGGAACAGGCCGACCACGACGATCGCCAGGATGGAGAGCACGAAGACGGCGGTCGGCGCCATGAACCAGCGGGCCGACTCGGCGATCCCCCGCAGGTTCACCGCGGTGACCAGCCCGAGCACGCCCAGGCAGAGCCAGACCCGGTCGCCGTAGAGGCCCGGGACGGCCGAGGTAAGCGCGGCGACGCCGGCGGTGACCGAGACCGCGACGTTCAGGACGTAGTCGATCACCAGCGAGGCGGCCGCGGTCAGGGCGGTCCGGCGGCCGAGGTGCGCCTTGGCCACCGCGTAGGAGCCGCCGCCGTCCGGGAAGGCCGCGATCACCTGCCGGTAGGAGGCGACCAGCACCGCCAGCAGCACGGCGATCGCCGCGGTGACCGGCAGCGTGAAGCCCAGCCCGTACGCCCCGGCGGCGGCCAGCACCAGCACGATCGACTCCGGCCCGTACGCGACCGAGGCCATGGCGTCCAGCGAGAGCGCGGCCAGCCCGCCGAGCGCGCTGAGCCGGTGCCGCTCGTCCCCCGCCCCGGCGTCCGGCGGCTCGGGTTCGGCCGTCACGGCCGGGGTGGTGGTGGCGCTGGACATCGGACGGGACCTCCGCAGTCGGTAGTTGGTCCGATCCTGCGGTCCGCCCGCCCGCCGCCCGGCGGGCCCCTACGCGTTCCTGACGCCGCCACGAGCGGCCTTGACGCGCCCTTGACGGGGCCGACGCGCCGCGCCGGCCCCGTCCGGTGGCAGTCGAGGGGGGTGGGGCGAGCCGTTGTCCCGGCGGTCGCCGGCTGGGAAGACGATCAGCTCTGTCGAAGGACTCCCACCCCCGGCACCCCACTCTGCTGCCTGCTCCCCGTAATTGCAAGCAATGTGCAATAAGTCCGCCCGGCCGCCACCCGCCGCCCCGCCGCTCCCGGACAAACGAAACGGCCCCCGATCCGCGTTTCCGCAGATCGGGGGCCGTTTCTCTATCCTGTGGCTGGTGCAGGGTTCGAACCTGCGTAGCTTGCGCGACAGATTTACAGTCTGCTCCCTTTGGCCGCTCGGGCAACCAGCCAGGATCTTCGTTTCCCGGGGCGTTCACCCCGTTCGACTTGGTAAACCATACCCGATGCCGGGGGGTGCTCCGCCACTCGATAGATCACGCGACGATCAAGAAGTCGGGGACGGGCGCTACGGGCGGGGCCGGTGTGGCGCTGGATAGGCTGGGGCCGCGGGCCGCCCCGAGGGCGGGCCGTGCCAGTGAAGCCAGAGCATCAAGGAGACCTATACCCATGGCCGACTCCAGTTTCGACATCGTCTCGAAGGTCGAGTGGCAGGAGGTCGACAACGCGATCAACCAGACCTCCCGCGAGATCGCGACGCGCTTCGACTTCAAGAACGTGGGCGCCGAGATCAGCCGCTCCGGCGAGAAGATCGAGATGAAGGCGAACGGCGAGGAGCGCGTGCGCGCCGTCCTCGACATCCTCCAGACCAAGTTCGTCAAGCGCGGTCTGTCGCTGAAGGCGCTGGACGCCAACGAGCCCCAGCTCTCCGGCAAGGAGTACAAGATCTTCGCCAACGTCAAGGAGGGCATCACCACGGAGGACGCGAAGAAGGTCGCGAAGATCATCCGTGACGAGGGCCCGAAGGGCGTCAAGGCGCAGGTCCAGGGCGACGAGCTGCGCGTCAGCTCGAAGAGCCGCGACGACCTCCAGGCCGTGCAGGCCCTGCTCAAGGGCAAGGACCTGGACTTCGCGATCCAGTACGTCAACTACCGCTGACCTTCCGCTCGGCCGGTCCGACGGACGACGGCGCGGCCCCGCTCCCGGGTTCGGGGGCGGGGCCGTTCGCGTCGGTGGGGGCGCGTGGGGCGGGGCGGCGCGGGGCGGTGGTCAGGTGGTGGGGCCGGCCCAGCCGCCGGTGCTGCGGTGCCGGCCCAGGCCGACCGACTCGAACTCGTCGACCCGGCCCTCCTCGGTGCGGGCGCCGAGCCGGCGCAGGACGCGGGAGATCGGGGTGCCCTCGGCCGGGGAGGCTTCGAACTCGCCGACGGTGAGCGGGCCGAGGGCGACGTCGCCGTCGGCCCAGACCGCGGCGCGCTGGGTGCCGCTGCCGCCGAAGTACTCCGCCTCGACGCAGGCGATCGGACCGGCCTTCGACCAGGCGGCCAGCCGGAGCTCGAAGCCGTCCGAGTGCCAGCCGAACCCGGCTCCGCCGCCGGCCTTGCGCACGGTGCCGTCGCCCTGGAGCGCGCCGAGGACGGCGGGGGTGACCGGGATCAGCGCCAGCCCCTGCGCCAGGGGCACCACCCGGGCCGCCGGAACCTCCGCCGCCGCCACCGTCAGCAGCTCCCGTGTTCCTATCAGGGCCTGGAGTTCGTAGGACATGCCGGACATGGTGTCCCACCGCACCGACAGTCGACCCGGAATTTATGATTCCGTGCCCGGTCGGAGACCGTAGAGCAGGGTGAAGACGGTCACGTCCAGCGCGTCCTCGGCCGAACTCGGCCCTTCCTCGTTCAGTTCGTCGAAGATTTCGGCCAGTTGGGAGCGCAGCCGGTCCAGCCGGTCCGGGCTGAGCCGCAGCGCGAAGTCCGCGAACAGTCCGGCCGCGGAGCCCTCCCCGCCCGGTGGCCGGCCGAAGTCCAGCCGCCCCTCGGTGATCCTGGCGCGGAAGTCGGCCCGCACCCGGTCCATCGCGGCCAGCACGGCGTCGTACGCGTCGGAGCGGCCCGGGGAGTCGGCGGTGAACATCTCCGGGGCCAGCCGGATCGCCCCCTGGGCGACCCGGTAACGGCTCTCCACGATGCCGGAGACCAGCCGGGTACCGGCCACCAGGACCAGCCCGGCCTTCTCCAGTTGCTTGATGTGCCGGTAGAGCTTGGTCTGCGGCTCGTCGAGCGCGGCGGCGAGTTCCTTCGCCGTCAGCGGGCGGTCCTCGGAGGACTGCAGCGCGCCGAGGATGGCCAGGCGCAGCGGGTCGGCCAGGGCCTTGAGCACGGCGACGTCGGACACCTGGCGTTCCTTGACCCAGGTGACGGGCTGCTGCTCGCCGCTGTCGGCGGGTTCCGGTGCGTGCTCGACCACGGGCCCACCCTTCCAGATCGGCCGCTCCGTTCGCAATCACGCCTTGGTGAGCGCTCACCACTCGGCCACCGATCACCCTTTCGAAATCAATCACCCTTGCGCAATCAATCATGCCTACGGCACCATTCATGCCAACGTGAATGATTGCGGCGATCGCAAACGATGGGGGCGGGACATGACGGACCAGCCGGCGGCAACGGCCACAGCAAGGACCAGGACGGTGACACCGGCACCGGCACCGCCGCCCGCGCCCCCGGCGCTCGTCCCGCTGCGGCGCAACCTGCGCTTCCAGGCCCTCTGGGCCGGCCAGGCCTCCGCGACCCTCGGCATGGTGATCGGCGACACCGCCTTCCCCCTGCTGGTCCTCGCGCTCACCGGCTCCTCCACCTCCGCCGGGGCCTTCGGCGCCGTCCAGATGGTCGCCGCGCTGCTGCTGGGCGTCCACGGCGGCGCGGTGGCCGACCGGGCGAACCGCCGCCGGGTGCTGATCGCCGCCGACACCGCCCGGCTGCTCGCCCTCGCCAGCGTTCCGGTGGCCCTGGCGTTCGGCCCGCCGAACCTGGCCCACCTGCTGCTGGTCGCTGCCGTGATCGGCGCGACGATCGCCTACAGCGGACCGGTCCGGCTGCTCGCACTGCGCTCGGTGGTCCCGCCCGAGCAGCTGTCCCAGGCCCTCACCCAGGACGAGGCCCGGATGAGCGGGGCCGCGCTGGCCGGACCGCCGCTGGCCGGGTTCCTGTTCGGGCTCGGCCACGCGGTCCCCTTCCTCGGGGCCGCCCTCGCCTCCCTGCTCGCGGTGACCGCCGCCGTCGCGGTGCGCTTCCCCAGCCCGCACGAGTCCGGGGCTCCCGGCGAGGGCGACCGGGGCAGCGCCCTGGCCGGCTTCCGCGTCCTCGCCGCCTCCCCTCTGCTGCGCAACGCCCTGGCCGTCCTGCTGGTGATCAATCTGGCCGGGGCCGCGCTGCTGCTGCCCGTCATGGTGCTGCTGCGCGAGCACGGCACCGGCAGCGCCGGGATCGGCCTGGCGCTGGCCGGCGAGGCGGTCGGAGCGTTGGCCGGCACCGCCCTGGTCGCCCGGCTGCACCGGCTGGCCGGCCCCGGCGTCCTGCTGCTGGGGGTGGCCTGGAGCGCCGTGCCGGTCCCGCTGGCGCCGCTGCTGCCCGGCGGGGCACCGACCGTCTTCGCCGCGTTGTTCGTGTACGGCGCGGGCGTGCCGACCCTGCGGGTGATGCTCGACCTGCTGGTCTTCCGTCAGGTGCCGGACGCGCTGCGCGGCCGGGTGATCGCGGCGACCATGACGCTGCTCACCGCCGGCATGCCCGCCGGTACCTTCGCCACCGGCCTGCTGCTGGACCACTCCTCCCCCACCACCGCGCTGGCCGCGATCAGTGCCGTGCTCGCCGCCGCGCTGCTGGCCGCGACCGTGAGCCGCACGCTGCGCCACGCCACCTGGCCCACCGACGAGCCGGCGACCGGACCCGCCGAGGAGCCCACCGCCGAGCCGACCGCCGGCCCGGCGCCCGAACCGGCCCCCGGGCCCACGACCGGCTCCACCGCCGGATCCACGGCCGGATCCACCGCCGGATCGGCTGCCCGTTCGAGCGCCCCACGGGACTGACGCCCCGGGGGAACGCCGGTCACCCGCACGGCCGCCCGCCGCATGCGGCGGCCCCGGCAGCCCGGTGAACTGGCCGGGTACGGCCGCCCGGGTTCCCCGGAGCGCCCCGCGGCCCCGCCTCGCCGGCGCCGCGCAGCCCGCACCACCCACGCAGCGCGCGCCCCGCGGGCCGGAGCCCGAGCCCGGCCCCGAGCGACCGATCGGAGCCACCGCAGGCGCCGCACCGGAGGAGGACCGGATGAGCTCCACGGACACGCCCCCACCCGGCCCTGCCCACCGCGCCCACCGCGGCGGCTCCGGCATCCCCGGCGGAACGGCCGTCACCCGTCGGCGTCGGCCGTCGTGGACCGCACTCGCCCTGTTGGCCACCGCCTGGGCGGCCGGTCTGCGCGTCACTCCCGCCACGACGGCCGTGGCGGCCACCCCGGCCACTCCGCCCACCCCGGCCCCGCCCGCCCCGCCGCAGCCGCGCCGACCCGCCGGGAAGTGGCCACCCCTCCGACCGGCCCGCAGCGGCTCCTCCCCGAGGGCATCGCCACGTCGACGGGAAGGTGATGGAGTCGACCGTGATGGAGTCGACCTGACGGGGCCTCGGTCGAGCTCGTCCGGCCCCAGAGGAGGAACCGCCGTGCCCCACCCCTTCACCGTCGAGGACCACAAGGCCCGGATGGCCCGGGCCACCACCGAGGCGACCGCCGCCGGGCTGACCGGCCTGGTGGTCGCCCCCGGCCCCGACCTGGCCTACCTGTGCGGCTACTCGCCGACCGCGACCACCGAGCGGCTGACCGCCCTCGTGCTCACCGCCGGCCGCGAACCCGCTCTGGTCGTCCCCAAGTTGGAGCGCCCGGACGCCGAGAAGGCGGTCGGCGCCCCGGCCGTCCGGCTGCTCGACTGGTCCGACGGCGAGGACCCGTACGCCGCCGTGGGCCCGCTGCTCGACCCGGCCGGGCGGTACGGCGTCTCGGACAACACCTGGGCGCTGCACCTGCTCGGTTTCCAGGCCGCGCTGCCCGGCGTCCTGTTCACCTCGCTCACCGACAGCCTGCCGATGCTGCGCGCCGTCAAGGACGCCGAGGAGCTGAACCGCCTGGCCTCCGCCGGCGGTGCGGCGGACGCCGCCTACCGGGGCATCCTGGAGGTCGCCTTCGCCGGCCGCCGGGAGACCGACGTGGCGGCCGACCTCGGCGCACTGCTCATCCAGTACGGGCACAGCCAGGTCGACTTCACCGTGGTCGGCTCCGGCCCGAACGGCGCCGACCCGCACCACGAGGCCGGTGACCGGGTCATCCGTACGGGTGACACCGTGGTGCTGGACTTCGGCGGCCTCAAGGACGGCTACGGCTCCGACACCACCCGCACGGTGCACGTCGGCCCGGACGTCCCGGACGAGGTGCGGAAGGTGCACGAGCTGGTCCGGCTGGCCCAGCAGACCGCCTTCGAGGCGGTCCGCCCCGGGATCGCGTGCCAGGAGATCGACCGGATCGCCCGCCGGGTGATCACCGAGGGCGGGTACGGCGAGCACTTCATCCACCGCACCGGCCACGGCATCGGCACCACCACGCACGAGCCTCCGTACCTGGTCGAGGGCGAGGAACGCCCCCTGGTGCCCGGCATGTGCTTCTCCATCGAGCCCGGGATCTACCTGCCCGGGCGGTTCGGGGTGCGGATCGAGGACATCGTCACCGTCACGCCGGCCGGCGGACGCCGCTTCAACAACACGCCGCACGAGCTGGGCATCGTGGCATGACGACGGCCCGGCCCGTGTCGGAGCCCTCGTCCGGGCTCCCGCGGAAGCGCGCGTCGAAGCGCGCGTCGAACCCCGTGTCGAAGCGCGCGTCGAACGGTTCGTACGTTCTTACGAACCAGTCATGGTTCACCCAGAGTCCTCCAAGTTTGGGTTGCTAGTTTCAGTGCGCATGACCAAGACCCTCCACCCGACCCCGCGCGACGTGCGGGTCGGGCAGCCACGCCCGGTGCCTCCGCCCCGACCCCGCGTGACGGGCTGGTCGAGACTCCGCTGGCTGGCCTGGCCGCTCTACCTGACGTGCTTCCTCTGGTTCCTGCGCACCGAGGGCATCCCCGCGGCCAACGACGTGCTGTTCCTCTGGCTGATCGCCGCGCTGCTGACCGCCGCCGTGCACAGCGGGCACGGCCCCCGCGGCTTCCTCCTGGTCCTGCGCGACTGGGTCCCGGTGATGGCCGTGGTGTGGACGTACTCGCTGCTGCGCGGCTACGGCGCGCACACCCCGTGGGCCCCGCACTGGCTGCCGCAGCTGCGCTTCGACGAGGTGCTCGGCTTCGGCGAGACCTGGACCGTCCGGCTCCAGCACGCCCTCTACACCCCCGGCTCGCCGCACTGGTACGACTACGCCGCGCTGGTCGTCTACCTCTCGCACTTCTTCGTCGTCTTCGTGCTGCTGGCGGTGCTCTGGCGGCGCGCCCACCACCGCTTCCGACAGCTGCTCGCCGCCTACCTGACGCTCACCTTCGCGGGCTTCGCCACCTACCTCCTCTACCCGGCCGACCCGCCGTGGCTGGTCTCCCAGGAGGGCAACCTGCCGCACCTGTCACGGGTGGTCTGGGAGGTGGTCTCGGCGTGCGGCCTGCCGCAGGCCGACTCGCTCCTGGAGAACGGCAGTCAGTTCGCCAACGACGTCGCCGCGATGCCCTCGCTGCACTCGGCCTACCCGGCGATGCTGCTGTTCTTCTTCTGGCCCACCGCCAAGCGCTGGCTGCGGGCGGTCCTGGTCGCCTACCCGCTCGCGATGACCTTCACCCTGGTCTACGGCGCGGAGCACTTCATCATCGACGTCTTCGTCGGCTGGGCCTACGCGGCCGTGGTGGTGTTCGGCCTGCGCCGGCTGCGCAACCGCCGGGCGGCCGCCGCCGCACCCGCGGCTCCGGCCCCGGCCGAGGGCACGGCAGACTTGGCCGGGTGAATCCGCCCACACCGATGAAGCCCACCGCCGAGCAGCTGCTGGCCGCCAAGGACCGCACCATCCCTGACGTCTCCGGGCCCGGGCTGCGGGTGCTGTTCTGCGGCATCAACCCGGGCCTGTGGTCCGGCGCCACCGGCCACCACTTCGCTCGCCCGGGCAACCGCTTCTGGCCCGCCCTGCACCGCTCCGGCTTCACCGGGCGCCAGTACCGGCCGGACGAGCAGCAGGAGTTGCTCGCGCTGGGCCTGGGCATCACCAACGTCGCCCCGCGCACCACCGCCAAGGCGGACGAACTGACCGCCGAGGAACTGCGCGAGGGCGGCGCCGCGCTGCGCGCGCGGGTGCTGCGGCTGCGCCCGCGGGTCCTGGCGGTGCTCGGCATCGGCGCCTACCGGACGGCCTTCGGGCAGCGCCGGGCCGTGCTCGGGCGGCAGCCGGAGGGCATCGGCGACACCGAGGTGTGGGTGCTGCCGAACCCCAGCGGCCTCAACGCCCACTACACGCTGGACGGGCTGGCCGAGGAGTTCCGCAGACTCCGGGAGGCCGTCGAGGGCTGATCCGGGGCGGGGCGGCCCGCTAGGGCGAGGCCGGGGCGGTCGAGGCCGGGGCGGTCGAGGCCGGGGCGGTCGAGGCCCGGACCGCCGACAGCCCGGCCGGCAGCGGCAGTTGGCGAAGTTCGCGGATCAGCGCCCGGACGGCGGCCGTCCCGGCCAGCTCGGGCGTGGTGACGTACCCGACGGAGCGGCGGGGCGGCCTCGGCCCGAGGTCGGTGACGGCGAGACCGGCCGGGGCGCCGAGCAGGGCGGTCCGGGGCATGATCGCCATGCCGAGGCCCTGGGCGACCAACGAGACGGCCACCGTGTCGTCCTCCACGTCCACGGTCGCGGGCGGAATCCAGTCCTGCCGCTGCCACCAGTCCCGGGTGTAGGAGCCGCAGTTCTCGTCCCAGTCGACCAGCGGGAGCTCGCGGGGTGCCGCGTGGCCCCTCGGGTGCGCGAGCGCGTACGACTCCTCGTACAGCCGTGCCGCCACCAGGCCCGGGACGGCCGGCGGGCCGCCCGCGTCGAGCGTGGCCAGCCCGAGGTCGGCGCGCCCGTCGGCGACCTCCCCGGCGGTGCCCCGGCCGATCTCCCGGACGATCCGGACCCGGGTGCCGAGCCCGGGGTGGTGCTCGGCCAGCCGGGCCAGGACGGGTGGCAGCAGGTGGGCGGCGACGCTGCGGAAGGCGGCGATCCGCAGCGTGCCGGTCAGCGGCCCGTCCGTTCCCGCGCCGCGCACCTCGGGGCCCATCCCGTCCAGCAGCCGCAGGATCCGGCGGGCGTACGCCACCGCCCGCGCGCCGCCCTCGGTGGGGCGTGCGCCGTGGCGCCCGCGGTCGAAGAGCACCGTGCCGAGCTTCCGTTCGCAGGCGCGCACGGCGTGCGAGACCGCGGACTGGGTACTGCCCAGGCGCGCGGCGGCCGCCGTGAAGCTCCGCTCCTCCTCGACGGCCACCAGGGTCCGCAGCTCGTGCGGGGCGAGATCGGTCATGCGCCCGAACCTATCCGCCCGCGCCCCGGTCCATCGATCCCGCTCATGGATGCCGCCGTTCCATCGGCCGCCGCCCCTGCCCGGCCGCCCCCGCGCTTCCTACGGTGATCACGTCCCGCCCGCGCCGTACCCCTGGAGCAGCCCCGATGTCCCGTCCCGTCGCCCGCGCCGTCCACCTGGTCTCCCGCCCCGACGGTGCGCCGACCGCCGAGAACTTCGCCTTCGTCGACGAGACCGTCCCGGCCCTCGCGGCGGGCGAGGCCCTGGTCGAGAACCTCTACCAGTCCGTCGACCCGTACATGCGCGAGGAGATGGAGGAGGGCGGCTGGGAGCTGCACGCCCCGTTGGAGGGCCGCACCCTCGGCCGGGTGGTGGAGTCCCGGGCCGACGCTCTGCCGGTCGGGGCGCTGGTCCGGCACCGCCAGGCCTGGCGCACCCACTCGGTGGTCACCGCCGAGCGGGCGGGCCTGCTGCCCGAACTCGCCGGCGTCCCGCTCAGCGCCCACCTGTCGGTGCTCGGCGGCACCGGGCTGTCCGCCTGGGTCGCCCTGACCAGGATCGCCCGGCTCCGGTCCGGCGAGACGCTGTTCGTCTCCGCGGCCGCCGGCGGCGTCGGCACCGCCGCCGGGCAGCTCGCCCGGCTGCTCGGCGCCGGACGGATCGTCGGCAGCACCGGCTCCGCCGCCAAGGCCGCCCGCCTCACCGAGCGGCTCGGCTTCGACGCCGCCTTCGACTACCACGACGGCCCGATCCCTGACCGGCTGCGCGAGGCCGCCCCCGACGGGCTGCACGTCTACCTGGACAACGTCGGCGGCGACCACCTGGAGGCCGCCATCGGCGCCCTGCGCGAGTGCGGCCGGATCGCCTGGTGCGGTGCGGTCGCCCAGTACAACCGGCTCGGCAACCCGCCGGCCGCGCCGCGCAACCTGTTCGACGTGGTCGGGAAGAGCCTGCGGCTGGAGGGCTTCCTGGTCCGCGACCACCTCGACGCCCAGCCGGAGCTGTACGACTTCCTGGTCCCGCACCTGCGCTCGGGCGCCGTCGTCCCGGACGAGACGGTCGTGGACGGCTTCGACCGGGTGGTGGACGCCTTCCTCGGCATGCTGCGCGGCGCCAACACCGGCAAGATGCTGGTCCGGATCGCCCACTGACCTGGCCGTCGCCTCCACCGGCCCGGTTCCGGGCGGCGGTACCGCGGGCCGCCCGAGCGGGACGCGACGCCGGACGGCCAGGGTCCCGACTCGGACGGCCCGGGCGACCCGACCCGGACGGCCCGGATCCCGCCCCGGGCAGGGCTCAGTCCGGCAGCACGGCCAGTTCCAGCGCGGCGAGCCGGGCCGGGTCGGCCACCACGTCGTACCCGGCCACCCGGCCGCCCGCGACCGTCATCCGCAGCACCAGCCGCAGCCGCCCGTCCGGGGCGATCAGGATGCCGGGCACCCCGTCCACCAGCGCCACCGCACCCCAGCGGGCCCGCCGGCCGAAGACCGCGGTCTCCCCGGCGACGGCCCGCGCGCCCCGGGCCACCAGGGCGCCGCCGGGCCCCAGCGCCGCCGGATCGGCCCGGCGCACCACGTCCGGCGCCAGTACCGCCAGCAGGTCGGTCAGGTCCCCGCCCCGGGCGGCGGCCAGGAAGGCCTCCACCACCCGGCGGTGCCCGGCCAGCGGCTCCGGGGGCAGCGCGGCCGTCCCGCGGACCCGTTGCCGGGCCCGGCTGGCCAGCTTCTTGGCGGCCACCGGGGTCCGCCCGACGATCGGCGCGATCCGGTCGAAGGGCACCGCGAAGCCGTCGTGCAGCACGAAGGCGACCCGCTCGGCCGGGCCCAGCCGGTCCAGCACCACGAGCAGCGCCCGGCCCACCGACTCGACCAGCAGCGCCTCCCGCTCCGGTTCCGGGCCGCCGCCCGCCGCGTCCGGCAGCGCCTCCCCGGCCGGCTCCTCGCGGCGCGCGGCCCGGGCCCGCAGCAGGTCCAGGCAGATCCGGGAGACCACCGTGGTCAGCCAGCCGGGCAGGTTGTCGATCTCCGCCGGATCGGTGCGGACCAGCCGCAGCCAGGCCTCCTGGACGGCGTCCTCGGCCTCGTCGGTCGAGCCGAGCATCCGCTGGGCGATCGCCCACAGCCGGCCGCGCTCGGCCTCGAAGCGCTCCTCCGGCGGCCCGGCCGCCGCGTCCGACATCGCGTTCCGGTCCATCGGTCACCTTTCCCCGGCTCGGCTCGTCACCGCTATGACGATCCGTCCTCCTCCGAGGTGACCAGGAGACCACCATGACCTCCACCACGCTGCTCCACCTGGACTCCAGCATCAGCCCGGCCGGCTCGGTCAGCCGCGCCCTGACCGCCCGCTTCGCCGACGCCTGGCGCGCCCGGCACGGCACCGCCGTCCGGCACCGGCACCACGACCTCGCCGCCGACCCGGTGCCCCCGGTGCGCGCCGCCTTCGACGCCCTCGGCCGCCGCACCGAACGCAAGGGGACACTCCCGCTGGACGACGTCGGCCGTCTCGTCGAGGGGCCGGACGAAGCCCACGAGTGGGCGCTCAGCCGCCCGCTGATCGAGGAGCTGCGGGCCGCCGACACCCTGCTGATCGGCAGTCCGATGTACAACTACACCGTCTCGACCGGCCTCAAGGCCTGGATCGACCGGGTGGCCTTCCCCGGCGTCCACCACGATCCGGAGAGCGGCGAGCCGCTGCTGCGCGACACCCGCGTGGTGGTCGTCGCGGTCCGCGGCGGCGGGTACGCGCCGGGCACCCCGCGCGCCCACTGCGACTTCCAGGTCCCGTACCTGCGGGCGTACTTCGACCGGATCGGGGTCGCGGCGGAGCACCTCCACGTGGTCACCGCCGAGCTCACCAGGGCCGCCGACATCCCGGCGCTGAACGCCCTCCAGCCGCTCGCCGCCGAGTCCCTGGCGGCGGCCGAGGCCGCCCTCGACGAGCTGGCCGCGACGCTCTGAGACGGGCCACCGGCCCGGCCCGCCCCGCCGGCTACAGCGGGGTGACGGCCTTGAGCACCACCAGCAGGGCCACGGCGGCGTTGAGCGCGCACAGCGCCGACGCCGCCGTCCCGATCGCCGCGACCATCGCCGCCAGGCCCGCCGGGGTCTTGGCCGGCGGCCAGTTGCGGGAGGTCGGCACCGGGCCGAGCAGCGCGGCGACCCGGCGCGGCACCGGGCCGGCGGCCGGGGTGGCGAAGGCCGCGAAGCCGGGGGCCGGGGCGGTGTGCGAGACCAGGGCTGCCCGGGCCACCGCCCGCGCGGTGATCCGGCGGTCCCCCACGGCCTGCGCCGACTCCTCGTCCGCCCACCGCTCCGCACTGTACGCCACCGCGTCCTGCAGGGGCCGCAGGAACGGGTTGACGCAGGCGGCGAGCTGGGTGGTCAACAGGTAGCGGTGGTGCCGGTGGCGCAGGTGCGCCCGCTCGTGCGCGAGCAGCGCCTCGCGCTCGTCGACGGCCAGGCCGGCCAGCATCCCGGTGGAGACGACCACCCGGCCGGGCGAGCCGGGCAGCGCGTAGGCGTACGGGCTGTGGTCCGGCAGCACGGCGAGGTCTCCGGACTCCCCCGGCCCGGCGGGCAGCCCGTTCAGCGCCCGGCGGGCCCGGGCCCGCACCCGCAGGTGCCGGACGGCCGTCCGGGCGCAGGCCAGGCCGACCAGGGCCAGCAGCCACATCGCGGCCGTGCCGACCGTCTCGTGGTACGGCAGCGCGGCCCGCACCTCCGGGTCGGACCAGCTGTCCGGCAGCGGGTTGCCGGGGATCTGCGCGGTGCCCACCACCCCGATCAGCCCGAGGCAGAGCACGCTGCACACCGCCATCACCGCGCTGATCACGGTCATCAGCCGGGCGGCGCCGCGCGGGTGCAGGTGCTGCTCGGTCAGGCGCGCGATCGGGACCGCGGTGAGCGGCAGGACGAGCGGGAGGAAGACGAAGAGGCCCACGGGTCAGCTCTCACGGTCGGGCGCTGCCGGATCGGCGGACGCGGCGTCCAGCAGCGCCCGGAGCAGTTCCTCGTCGTGCGGCAGCAGCGCGGTGACGAAACTGGCCAGGACGGCGTCCCGGTCCGCCTCCCCGTCGAGCATCCGGCGCATCCGCAGCGCGGCCAGCCCGGCGGCGTCCGAGGAGGCCTGCCACAGGTAGGAACGGCCGGAGCGGGTCCGGGTCACGGCGCTCTTGGCGTGCAGCCGGGACAGGATGGTCATCACCGTGGTGTACGCCAGGTCGCCCTCCAGGCGTTCCTGGACCCATCCCGCGGAGGCCGGGCCGGGCGCCTGCTGGAGCACCGCCAGCACCTGCGCCTCCAGCTCGCCCTGGCCGCGTCGTCGGGCCGGCGCGTCCCCGGCCACCGGGGCGTGCCTCTGGTCTGCCATGACGGCCCACTCCCTCCGGATGCCGCGCCCGGACCGACGGGCGCGGGTTCATCCTAACGAGCGCGGGCCCGCGCCGAACCGGTCGGAGCGAAGGGTTCGGGCGCGTACGGCGCCGCCCCGGCGGTGGCTCCGGGGCGGGCACCGGTCAGGTCCGGGCCCGCTGGGTCACCGCGATGCAGACCAGCACCACCACCGCGGTGGCCGGCGCCGCGGCCGGCAGCTGCTCGCCGAGCAGCAGCACCGACCAGACGAGCGTCAGCAGCGGCTGCGCGAGCTGGAGCTGGCTGGCCCTGGGCACCCCGATCCGGGCCATCCCCCGGTACCAGAGCACGAATCCGCCGAGCTGGGAGACCGCCGCCGTGTACACCAGTCCGACCAGTGCCTTCGCCCCGAGCCGGACCGGTTCGGCGCCCAGCCCGAGGGCGGTGGTCAGCAGCGTCGCGGGCAGCGCCGCCACCACCGCCCAGGCGATCACCTGGGCGCCCGGGAGGTCCCGGGCGAGCCGCCCGCCCTCGGCGTACCCGGCGGCGCAGAGCAGCACCGCCACGAACAGGTAGAGGTCGGCGACGGTCGGCCGGCCGTGGCTCTGCACCAGGGTGAAGGCCAGTACGGCCCCCGCCCCGGCGAGCGCCGCGCCCCAGAACGCCCCGGACGGGCGGCGACCGGTGCGCAGCGCCGCGACCGCCGCCGTGGCCAGCGGCAGCACGCCGATGACCACCGCCGAGTGGGCGGTCGAGGAGGTGCGCAGGGCGAACGTGGTCAGCAGCGGGAAGCCGAGGACACAGCCGGCGGAGACCACCAGCAGTCCGGGCCAGTGCCGCCGCTGCGGCAGCGGGGCGCGGACGGCCGCCAGGTGGAGCACGGCCGACAGGCCGGCCAGGGCGCCGCGCAGGCCGGTCGCGGACCACGGGCCGAAGCCGGTCAGGGACCACGCGGTGGCGGGGAAGCTGAGCGAGAAGGAGACCACCGCGAGGGCCGCGAGGGCGGTGCCGGACGCGGCGGGCCGTCGGGGTGCTACCGGCTGCGGAAGGATAGCGCTATCTTGTGCCGTCATGAAAGAGCGTAGCAGCGTGACCGAACTCGCCGACATCCTGCGGCGGGAAGTGGAGCGCTACCCGGAAGGGCGGAAGCTCCCCGCCAGCCGGGTGCTGGTGGAGCGCCACCAGGTCAGCCCGGTGACGGTCTCCCGGGCCATCGCGGTGCTCGTGGCCGAGGGGCTGGTGGTCTCCCGGCCGGGCGCCGGGGTGTTCCGGGCGGCGGCCTTCGCCGCGGCCCCGGCCGTCCCCGCCGCACCGCCCGGCCGGACCGGCGACCTCTCCTGGCAGCAGATCGCGCTCAGCGCCGAGTCCGGCCCGCGCGACCTGTTCGCGGCCCCGGTGTTCGCCACCCTCCGGGTGCCCCCGCCCGACGTCGTCGACCTCAACAGCGGCTACCCGCACGCCTCGCTGCTGCCCGAGCGGCTGCTCGCCGCCGCCCTCGCCCGGGCCGGCCGGCGGCCGGGCGCCTGGGACCGCCCGCCCACCGACGGCCTCACCGAACTGCGCGGCTGGTTCGCCCGCGACATCGGCGGCCACGGCGGGCCGATCGGCGCCGGGGACGTGCTGATCACCTCCGGCGGGCAGAGCGGGCTGACCGTCGCCATGCGCGCGCTCGCCGCGCCCGGCTCACCGGTGCTGGTGGAGTCGCCGACGTACTCGGGCATCCTGGCGGTCGTCCGGGCGGCCGGGCTGCGGCCCGTCCCCGTCCCGGTCGACGCCGACGGCGTGCGCACCGACCTGCTGGCGGACGCCTTCGCTGCCACCCGGGCGCGGGTCCTCGTCTGCCAGCCGCTGTTCCAGAACCCCACCGGCGCGGTGCTGTCGCCCGACCGGCGGTCGGAGGTGCTGCGGATCGCCCGGGCGGCCGGGGCCTTCGTGGTCGAGGACGACTTCGCCCGGCTGCTGGTCCACGCGGACGCGCCCGCGCTGCCGCGTCCGCTCGCCGCCGACGACCGGGACGGGGTGGTCGTGCACCTGCGCTCGCTGACCAAGGCGGCCTCCCCCAACCTGCGGGTCGGCGCCCTCACGGCGCGCGGCCCGGCGCTGGCCCGGCTGCGGGCCACCCAGGTGGTGGACAGCTTCTTCGTGCCCCGGCCGCTCCAGGAGGCCACCCTGGAGCTGGTCGCCGACCCGGCCTGGGCCCGCCACCTGCGCACCCTCGGCGCCGAACTGCGCGACCGCCGCACCGCCGCCGTCGCCGCCCTGCACCGCGAACTGCCCGGCGTCCTCGGCACCCACCGCCCGGGCGGCTACCACCTGTGGCTGCGCTTCCCGGACGGCGTCGACGACACCACGCTGGCCGAGGCCGCCCTGCGCGCCGGCGTCCAGGTCTCCCCCGGCCGCCCGTACCACCCCGCCGAACCCCCGGCCCCCCACCTGCGGCTCAGCTACGCCGCCGCCGAGAGCCCCGCCCAGGTCGCCGAGGGCGTCCACCGGCTGCGCCTGGCGTACGAGGAGCCGGCGGGCTGACGGTCCTACCGCCCGTGACCCGCCATGCGCTCCAGGCGGGCGATGCGCTCGGCCATCGGCGGGTGGGTGGAGAAGAGCTTCGCGCCGGTCTCACCGGGGCGGAACGGGCTGGCGATCATCATGTGGCTCGCGGTCTGGAGCTGCGGCTCGGGCGGGAGGGGCAGCTGCCGGGTGCCGGCGTCGAGCTTGCGCAGGGCGCTCGCGAGGGCGAGCGGGTCGCCGGTGATCCGGGCGCCGTCGGCGTCGGCCTGGTACTCGCGGGAGCGGCTGACCGCCATCTGGATCAGTCCGGCGGCGAGCGGGCCGAGGATCATGATGGCGAGCATCCCGAACAGCCCGGGGCCGTCGTCGTCCTCGTTGCGGCCGAACGGGATCAGCCAGGCGAAGTTCACCAGGAACATCACCACCGAGGCGAGCGCCCCGGCCACCGAGGAGATCAGGATGTCCCGGTTGTAGACGTGGCTCAGCTCGTGCCCGAGCACGCCCCGCAGCTCGCGCTCGTCCAGGATCCGCAGGATGCCCTCGGTGCAGCAGACCGCCGCGTTGCGCGGGTTGCGGCCGGTGGCGAAGGCGTTCGGGGCCGGGGTCGGGGAGATGTAGAGGCGGGGCATCGGCTGGCGGGCCGAGGTGGAGAGCTCGCGCACGATCCGGTACAGCCCGGGGGCCTCGAACTCGCTGACCGGCCGGGCCCGCATGGCCCGCAGCGCGATCTTGTCGCTGTTCCAGTAGGCGTAGGCGTTGGTCCCGAGGGCGACCACCAGGGCGATCACGAAGCCGGTGCGGCCGAAGAGGCCGCCGATCACCAGGATCAGCGCCGAGAGGCCTCCGAGCAGGACCGCGGTCCTCAGTCCGTTGTGCCGGCTGTGCACGTCAGGCCCTCCAATGGTGCGGTGGGGAAGCCCTTTCTGCCTCGTCCCTCTTGCCCGGTCAACGGGTGGGGCCGACGGCCTTGTTCCCTTGTGACCGACGCGACACCGCCGGCCCTGGCCCCCGGCACCGCCCGGCACCCACGGGCCGCCCGCCCCGGCGCACCCCGGGCCGCACCCCCCGGTACGGCCCGGCGGCGGCTCAGAACAGCGAGCCGCCCGCGACCTGGAGGACCAACTGCGGCGCCACCGAGAGGACCACGGCCGCCGAGGCGCAGAGCCCCAGCGTCGCGGTGAGGCTCACTGGCAGGCGCTGCCCTGCGGCGGCCTCGCCGAGGGGCGCGTCACCCGCGGGGGCGAACAGCCGGGCCGTCCACAGCAGGTAGTAGTACAGGGCGACGACCACGTTGACGGCCATCACCACGGCCAGCCAGCCCAGCCCGGCGTCGACCGCCGCGCGGAACACCACGACCTTGCCGAACAGGCCGATCACGCCCGGCGGCAGCCCGGCCAGGCAGAGCAGGAAGAAGGCCAGCGCCAGCGCCGTCCAGCGGTTGCGGGCGAACAGCCCGCGGAAGTCGTCCACGCTGGTCCCGGCCCGGCGGCCGACGGCGGCGACCACCCCGAAGGCCCCGAGGTTCACCACGCCGTAGATCAGCGCGTACGCGGCGGTGGCCCCGAGCGGGTCGGCCCCGGTGGGCGCGTAGCCGGCGGCGGCGAGCGGCACCAGCAGGTAGCCGGCCTGGCCGACCGAGGACCAGGCGAGCAGCCGCACCGCGCTGTACCGGGTGTCGAAGCGCTGCCGCAGCGCGCCGACGTTGCCGGCGGTCATGGTGACGGCGGCCAGCACCGCGAGCACCAGGCCCCAGGTATGGGCGTACGGGCGGAAGGCGATGGTGGTGGCGAGCGCGAGCCCGGAGAGGCCGGCCGCCTTGCCGACCACCGAGAGGTAGCCGGCCACCGGCAGCGGGGCGCCGGTGTAGGTGTCGGGCACCCAGAAGTGGAACGGGACGGCGGCGACCTTGAAGGCGAAGCCGACCAGGGTCAGCACCGCACCCGCCTCGGCCAGCGGCTTCAGCTGCGCGGGCGCGTGCTCCAGGCCCTGGGCGACGGCACCGAGGTGGAGGCTGCCGCTCGCCGCGTAGACGAAGCCGACGCCGAGCAGCATCACGGCGGTCGCGGTCACCGAGGAGACGAAGAACTTGAACGCGGCCTCGGCGCCCCGGCCGTCCCGGCGCAGCGCGACCAGGGCGAAGGCGGGCAGCGAGGCGACCTCCAGTGCGATCACCATGGTGGCGAGGTCCCGGGCGGCGGGCAGCAGGGCGGCGCCGGTGGCGCTGGACAGCAGCAGGAACCAGTACTCGCCGCGCGGCAGCGCGTCGCGCTCCACGGTGTGCGCGGACAGCAGCGCCGCGATCAGCGCACCGCCGAGGGCGAGCAGCTGGAACACCAGGGCGAAGTGGTCGGCGACGTACGAGCAGCCGCCGTTGTCGGACCCCCCTGCTACGTTCTGCACGCAGAAGGTCGCTCGGGGTGATCCGCCGGTGAGGGGAAGGAGCGCGATGAGGGCGAGGGCGAGTCCGGCCGCGGTGACGCGGCCGAGCCACCGCTTGTGCCGCTCGGGCAGGAACAGGTCCGTGAGCAGCACGGCGAGGGCGGCCACGGCGGCGATCAGCGGGGGCGCGATCGCCACCCAGTCCACGGACTGGATCAGGCTGCCCGGGTTGGCTACGGCGAGGGAGGTCACAGTGTGCTGCCCCGTGGAGTGAGGTCCGAGTGCGGCGGTCTGGGCTGCGAGCACGGTCAGCCACCCCCGAGGAGGTGCTTGACGGCGGGGTCGGAGAGGCCGAGCAGCAGCGCGGGCCAGAGGCCGGCGAGCAGGGTGAGCGCGGCCAGCGGCATCCAGCTGACGGCCTCGTACGGGCGCAGGTCGGCGACTTCGGCCACCGGGGCGGGCTGCTCGGGGTCGCCCATGCAGACGCGCTTGACCACGATCAGGAGGTACGCGGCGGTGAGGAGGGTGCCGAGGCCCGCCAGGACCATGTAGGTGACGAACGCGGGGCGCGACAGGCCGTCGGCCGGGTCGAACGCGCCGAACATGGCGAGCAGCTCGCCCCAGAAGCCGGCCAGGCCGGGCAGGCCGAGGCTGGCCACGGCGGCGAAGGCGAGCAGCCCGCCCAGCCGCGGGGCCCGGCCGTACAGGGCGGCGCCGGTGGCGCCGGAGAGGGTGTCGAGGTCGGCCGTGCCGTAGCGGTCCTTGAGCGCGCCGACGACGAAGAACAGCAGACCGGTGATCAGGCCGTGGGCGATGTTGGCGAACAGCGCCCCGTTGACGCCCACCGGGGTGAGGGAGGCGATGCCGAGCAGCACGAAGCCCATGTGGCCGACGGAGGAGTAGGCGATGAGGCGCTTGAGGTCGCCCTTGGCGCCGGAATCAGAGGGCGCGGAGCGCTTCGTGAGAAGGGTGGTGGTGCGCGACGGGAGGGCCAGTGCCAGGCAGGCCAGTGAGCCGTAGACGATGCCGACGGCCGCGAAGGCACCCAGGTAGGGGGCGAGCGTCGCGGCGCCGTCCGGCACGACCGGGAGGAGGACGCGGACCAGGCCGTAGGTGCCCATCTTCAGCAGCACGCCGGCGAGCAGCACCGAGCCCACCGTCGGGGCGGCGGTGTGGGCGTCGGGGAGCCAGCTGTGCAGCGGCCAGGCGGGGGCCTTGACCGCGAGCCCGACCAGGATCGCGAGCGCGGCGATCACCTGGGTGGTGTGGCTCAGGCCGCTGCCGTGCGCGGCGGCCAGGGCCTGCATGTCGAAGGTGCCGGCCTTGCTGCCGATCAGCAGGAAGCCGAGCAGCATCACGGCCGAGCCGAGCAGGGTGTAGAGGATGAAGCGGTTGGCGGCCGGCACCTTGGCGCCGCTCCCCCAGCGGGCGATCAGGAAGTACATCGGGATCAGCACGATCTCGAAGGCCAGGAAGAAGAGCAGGAGGTCCAGCACCGCGAAGGTGGCGAGCATGCCGACTTCGAGCAGCAGGAACAGCCCGACGAAGGCCTGCGCCGAGGGCACCGCCTCGCCGCTCGGCAGCCGCTTCTCCGAGTACAGCGCGCAGAGGAAGGTGAGCAGCGCGGTCAGCACGACCAGCGGCAGCGAGACGCCGTCCACCCCGAGGTGGAAGCGCACGTGCAGGGCCGGGATCCAGTCCAGGTCGGTGGTGGCCTGCATCCGGGCGGGGTCGCCGTGGTCGAAGCCGGCCGCCAGTGCGACGGAGAGCAGGAGCACCGCGCCGGTGACGACGGAGTTCAGCCGCAGGGCCCGCCGGTCGGCGACGGCCCGGTCCGGCCCGAACACCGGCGCCAGGGTGAGCGCCGCGCCGAGCAGCGGCAGCACCAGGAGGGCGATGAGGACTGCGTTCATCGGGGGCTCCCCGCAGCGGTCGAGGGGACGGGAGTGGAGGGCAGCGGCACCGGTTACACCGCCACCAGGACGGCCAGCAGGACGACGACGGCGAGCAGGGCGCTGAGGTACGTCTGCGCGTTGCCGGTCTGGGCGAGCCGCACGGCCCGGCCGAGCAGGTTGGCGCCCGCTCCGCTGCCGCGCACGTAGGTCTCGACGACCTCGCGGTCGAGGAAGCGGACCAGCCTGGCGGCGGCGCCCACCGGGCGGACGAACAGCGCCTGGTAGAGCCGGTCGACGCCGAAGCCGTGCCGGGCCGGGCCGAACAGCGGCCCGAGCAGGGTGCGCCCGGGGTCGGCGACGATCACCTCGGTGGCCGGGGCCCCGCCCTGCCCGGGCACCCGGCCCGCGGCGGCCGGAGCCGGGTGGCCGGTGCCCAGCCGGGCGGTCGCGGCGCGCCAGGCGCCGTACGCGGCGAGCGCGCCGACCACGGCGAGCCCGGTCCCGGTGACGGCGGTGACGGCGGAGGGCCGCAGCGAGCCGCCGTCCAGCAGCGCGGGCAGCCAGTCCGAGCGCAGGCCCACGATGCCGAAGCCCATGGTCGGCACCGCCAGCACCCACAGCGGCCAGCGCATCGCGGGCGGCTCGGCGGCGGCCGGGTCGGCCTCGTCGAGCTCGGGCGAGTACGGCGCTCCGGCCTCGTGGTCGGCCACGACGGTGCCCCGGTCGGCGGCGGGCAGCACCCGCGGCGCGGCCGCGGCGGCCCCGGCCGGGCTGTGGAACGCGATCAGGAAGAGCCGGGTCGCGTACGCGGCGGTGAGCAGCGCGGTGAGCCCGGCGGAGATCAGCACGATCCATCCGGCCGCCTGCGGCACCGCCGAGGCCGGGCCGAGTCCGTTGGTCAGCGCCTCGCCCTTGGCCGCGTGCTCGGCGGCGGTCAGCACCGCCTCCTTGCTGAAGAAGCCGGAGAACGGCGGCAGCCCGACCAGGGCGACCAGCGCGATGCCCGTCGTCCAGTAGGCGTCCGGCACCCGCTTGCGCAGCCCCGGGATGCGGGACATCGCGGAGAGCGAGTTGGTGTGCGCGGCGTGGATCACCACCCCGGCGGCCAGGAACAGCAGCGCCTTGAACGCGCCGTGGCTGACCAGGTGGAAGACGGAGGCCTCGCGGTCCCCGGAGGCCAGGGCTCCGGCCATGTAGCCGAGCTGGCCGACGGTGGAGTAGGCGAGCACCCGTTTGAGGTCGTCCTGGGCGAGCGCGCAGAGCGCCGAACCGATCATCGTCACGGCGGCCATCAGCGCGAGCACGACCAGCGCCGCGCCCGACAGCAGGAACACCGGCATCAGCCGGGCGACCAGGTAGATGCCGGCCGCGACCATGGTGGCGGCGTGGATCAGCGCGGAGACCGGGGTCGGGCCGGCCATCGCGTCCGGGAGCCAGGTGTGCAGCGGGAACTGGGCGCTCTTGCCGGCCACGCCGGCGAGCAGCAGCAGCGCGGTCAGCGTCGGGTGCCCGAGCCGGCCCTCCGTGGCGGCCGCCAGCACGTCCGGGACGCGGAAGCTGCCGGCGTCCGCGCCGAGCAGGAAGATCCCGAACAGGAACGGCACGTCACCGAGCTTGGTGACCAGGAAGGCCTTCAGCGAGGCCGAGCGGGCGTCCGCGGTCTCCCAGTGGTGGCCGATCAGGAAGTACGAGCACAGGCCCATGACCTCCCAGCCGACCAGCAGCACGATCAGGTCGCCCGAGTAGACCACCAGGAACATCGCCGCGGTGAACAGCGAGACCAGCGCCGCGTACGACGGGTAGCGCGGGTCCTCCTTGAGGTACGCGGTCGAGTAGACCTGGACGCAGGTGGCGACCAGGCCGACCAGCACCGAGATCAGCGAGCTGAAGCCGTCCAGGTGGAGCGCGAGCGCGATGTCCGGACCGCCGGTCGGGGTGAGCCGGGTGGCGGCGTCCAGGGTCTGGCCGGTGCCGAGCTGGAGGGCGACCACCAGGGCGAGCACCGCCGACACGGCGACCGGGACGATCGCCAGCGGCCGGGCCAGCCCGGGCGCCTTCCTGCCGACGGCCAGGGTCGCGGCGGCACCGAGCGCGGGCAGCGCCGGGACGAGTACGGGCAGGGCGAGGTTCATGCGGCGGCCTGGCCCTTCAGTGCCTCGGCTCCGGCCGGCGCCGCGGCGTCGACCGGCGTCTCCTCGGCGGCGAGCGCCTCGGCCGGGTCGCCGAGCGCGGTGGCCCGGTCGATGTCCGCGGTGCCCCGGGCCCGGAACAGCAGCAGGACGATGGCGAGCCCCAGCCCGACCTCGGCGGCGGCGACGGTGATGGTGAACAGGGTGAGCGCCTGCCCGGCGTGCAGCGAGTCCCGCAGCCAGGCGTCGAAGGCGACCAGGTTGAGGTTGACGGCGTTGAGCATCAGCTCGACGGACATCAGCACCAGGACGGCGTTGCGCCGGGCGAGCACGCCGTACACGCCGACGCTGAACAGCAGCGCGGCGAGGACGGCGGGGTAGGCGAGGTGCATCAGCTCTCCTCCGTCACGGGCGCGGACGGCGCAGGCGCGGACGGCTCCGGCACGGGCGGCTTCGGCGCCGTCGCGGCGACCGTCCCGTTGGACCCGACCGGCCGCCCGGCGCGCAGCCTGCCCGCCCGGGGCGCCGGCACCCGCCGCCCGGAGCCGCGGGACAGCACGATCGCGCCCACCAGCGCCGCCAGCAGCAGCACGGACAGCGCCTCGAAGGGCAGCACCCAGTGCCGGAACAGGCTCTCCCCGGTGACGGCGGCCGAGCCGCCGCCCTGACCGAGGTCGATCCAGGAGGTCCGGAAGGCGTCGACCACCAGCGTGACCAGCGTCCCGGCCGATGCCAGCGCCACGGCCAGGGCCGCCCAGCGGTTCTTGGAGTCGGCGTCCGGCGAGCGCCCGATCGGCGCCTTGGTGAGCATCAGCCCGAACAGCACCAGGACGACCACCGAGCCGAGGTAGATCAGCACCTGCACCCAGGCGATGAACTCGGCCGTGAGCAGCAGGAACTCCACCGCCAGCCCGCCGAGCGCGACCACCAGCCAGAGCGCGGCGTGCACCAGCTGCCTGGTGGTCACCGAGACCACGGCCGAGCCGAGCACGGCGATGCCGACCAGCAGGAAGACGATCTCCTGCCCGGTCGGGGACAGGAACGAACGGGCGGCCGGCTCCAGGGAGCCGGTCGCCGCGAGAAGCGTGGTGGCACCGATCACGCGTCGTCACCCTTCTCCTCGGTAGCCGGTCGCGCGGCCGCGGCGGCGGCGGCGGCGGCGGCGGCCAGCTTGTCCGCCGCCTTGCGCGCGGTGGCGATCTCCTTGGGCTCCTCGGCCGCCGGGTCCAGCGCCGGCGGCGCGGGGACGGTCCACATCCACTCGCGGAGCTTCTCCCGCTCGTGGGTCAGTTCGTGGATGTCGGTCTCCGCGTACTCGAACTCCGGCGACCAGAACAGCGCGTCGAAGGGGCAGACCTCGATGCAGATCCCGCAGTACATGCAGAGCGAGAAGTCGATGGCGAACCGGTCCAGCACGTTGCGGGTGCGGGCCCGGGCGTTCGGCTCGGCGGCCGGCAGCGTCTCCTTGTGGGAGTCGATGTAGATGCACCAGTCCGGGCACTCGCGCGCGCAGAGCATGCACACCGTGCAGTTCTCCTCCAGCAGCGCGATGACGCCGCGCGAACGCGGCGGCAGCACCGGCTGCACGTCGGGGTACTGCGCGGTGACGCTCTTCCTCGTCATCGTCCGCAGCGTCACGGCCAGGCCCTTGGCCAGCCCCACTCCGGGGAAACTCATGAGATCGCCACCTTGATGATGCCGGTGAGGGCCAGCTGGACCAGCGCGAGCGGGATCAGCACCGTCCACGCGAAGCGCATCAGCTGGTCCTCGCGCAGACGCGGGTAGGTGACCCGCAGCCAGATGACCACGAAGGCCAGCGCGAAGGTCTTGAGGATCATCCAGAGCCAGCCGAGCTGGTCCGGCAGGGGCCCGTGCCAGCCGCCCAGGAAGAGCACCGCGGTCAGTGCGGACACCACCAGGATGCCCACGTACTCGGACAGCAGGAACAGCGCGAACCGCAGACCGGTGTACTCGGTGTACGCGCCGAAGATGATCTCCGAGTCGGCGACCGGCATGTCGAACGGCGGCCGCTGCAGCTCGGCCAGACCGGCCGTGAAGAAGACGAACGCGCCGATGATCTGCCAGGGCAGCCAGTACCACTCCCAGGCGTCCACGATCCCGGGCAGCGACAGCGTGCCGGCGGCCATCGCCACCGAGGCCGCCGCCAGCACCATCGGCAGCTCGTACGACATCAGCTGGGCGGCCGTGCGCAGGGCCCCGAGCAGCGAGAACTTGTTCGCCGAGGCCCAGCCGGCCATCAGCTTGCCGATCACGCCGACGCCCATCACGGCGAGCACGAAGAACAGGCCAGCGTCGACGGCCTGGCCGACGAAGCCGTCCGGGCCGACCGGGATCGCCAGCAGCACGAAGAGGTACGGCAGCAGCGAGACGGCGGGCGCCAGCTGGAAGATCCGGCGGTCCGCCCCGGCCGGGACGATGTCCTCCTTCTGCGCGAACTTCACGCCGTCCGCGACGAGCTGCGCCCAGCCGTGGAAGCCGCCCGCGTACATCGGGCCGAGCCGGCCCTGCATGTGCGCCATGACCTTGTGCTCGGTCTGGCCGATGACCAGCGGGAAGACCAGGAAGACGACGAGGGTGGCGACGCAGCGCAGCACCGTGTCGAGCAGGTTCACGCGCCGTCTCCGTCCTGGTCGGCCGGTCCGGCCGAGGTGTCGTCCTTCTGCTCGGCCGGCTCGCCCGGTGCCCCGGACGGTTCCTCCGCCGACCTCGCCGGCGGCTTCCCGGCCGGCTTCCCGGCCGACGGCTTCTCGTCGTGGGCGGGCACCGGGTTGTGCCAGGGCGCGTCGGAGGACCGGGGCCGCGCGGCGGCCGCGGGCCCGGCCTGCGGCTCGGCGGCCGACGGCGCAAGGGCGGACGGCTCGGCGGACGGCTCGGCGGCAGCGGGCTCGGTGACCGGAGTCTCGGCAGCCGTCTGGCCGACCGATCCCTCGGACACCGACCGGGTCCGCCGCGGCCGGTCGGCCCGCACCGGCGGGGCGCCGGATGCCGTGACGGCGGACTGAACTTCTCGGTCGCCACCCACCTGGTCGGCGTCGGGGTCCCGCTGCAGCGGTTCG
>NZ_JBEZUT010000093.1:0-26877 GCF_040636595.1 Kitasatospora sp. NPDC036755 | reverse complement strand
GGCCCACCCGCCCCGGCCGGTCGGCGTTCGGCGCCGCCGCCGCGGCGATCCCGGCGCCGCTGCCGGCCGCCGCCACCGTGCCGTCCTCGTCGACCGCGACGGTCGCCTTCTGCACCACCGTGCCGACGGCCAGCGGGTCCTTGGCGATGCCGCCGAAGTCGGCCCCGTCGAAGGCGGCCCGCACGCCGAGCGAGCGCAGCGCGGGGGTGAGCTCGTTCGAGGTGTCGAAGCGGAAGCGCGGCAGCCGGAGGTCGACCGGCCGCTCGGCGAGCGCGCCGAGGACGCGGTCGAGCTGGGGCTGGTCCAGGCCCTTGGCGAAGGCGGCGAAGCCGCCCTGCGCCGGGACGATCAGGTCCATCGCCAGCCCGCCGTCCGCGTAGGGCAGCTCGACGGCCTGCCAGGGCTCGCCGACGATCCCGCCGGAGCCGTCGGCGTACTTGAAGGTCCCGGTCTGCGCCATCGTGGGGACGGCCGGGGCGGAGCCGTCGAGCTTGTGGAACGGGCGGTCGGCGGTGTGCGAGGGCTTGAAGGCGGAGGCCCACCTGGCCTTGAGGTAGAGGGCGTCGGTGAGTGCCAGCCGGGTGTTCGCGGTGATCCCGCCCGGGCCGAACAGGTCCTTGATCCGGCCGTCGGTGGCCTTCTCCACGGCCGCGTTGACGGTCTTGCGGGCACCGTCCGGGTCCTTGGCGAAGTCCGCCTGGTGCACGCCGGCGTCGAAGGCGGCGGCCAGGGTGGCCAGGTAGGCCGGTTCGACGGCCGAGCCCCGCTGCGTCCAGACGTCGTCGCTGCGGCGCAGGGTGAGGCCCTCGGCGGCCGGGACCGGCCGGTTCAGCGCGCCGGTGGCGTACGCGTACTGCTCGGGGCCGAGCTCGGTGTGCAGGGCCTTGGCCAGTTCCTCGGCGGTGGCACCGCGGGCGCCGGGCAGCAGCATGGCGAGCAGGGTGGCCAGGCCGGACGGGGAGACCACGAGGTTCCCGCCGGCGGCGGCCGGCTCGGCGGTCAGGGCGTGCAGGAGGTCCAGGCCGAAGGCCCCGGTGGCGCTCGCGGTGGCGGCGACCTGCGCCGGGTCGACGGCCGGCCGGCTGGTGGGCGCGGCCACCCGGAGCTCCACGGGCGCGGCGGCTCCGGTGCTGCCGCAGCCGGCGAGCAGCGGCGCGGCGAGCGCGGCCGCGAGGAGCGGCGCCGCCGGGCGGCGGGCGGTACGACGGGTTGCGGTGCTGCGGTTCGTCATGGCCCTTCGACGCGCCGCCCCGCCACCCGGTTCCGCCCGCCCCGGCTCGGTCCCGGAGCGCCCCGTGCTCCAGCGGCTCGTCCCGGGACTCGACCCGCTCCACGGGCCGGGTCCGTCACACCTCGACGAGCAGTTCCTTGAGTCCGCGGATCACGTAGCCCGGGTTCCACTCGGGCTCGCGGACCAGCCGCAGGCCCGGGGCCCGGCGCAGCAGGGTGCCGTAGGACTCGGTGAGCTCCAGTCTGGCAAGCGGGGCGCCGAGGCAGAAGTGGATTCCGGCGCCGAAGGTGATGTGCGGGTTGTCGGTGCGGCCGAGGTCGAGGCGGTCCGGGTCGGCGAAGCGCTCGGGGTCGCGGTTGGCGGAGCCGAAGAGCAGGGCGATCTCGGCGCCGCGCGGGATGGTGACGCCGCGGACCTCGATGTCCTCCAGCACCCAGCGCTCGAACATCTGCAGCGGGGTGTCCCAGCGCATCAGTTCCTCGACGGCGGTCGGCAGCAGCTCGTCCACCGAGCCGCGCAGCCGGGCGAGTTCCCCGGGGTTGCGGAACAGTGCCCACCAGCCGTTGCCGGTGGTGTTGACGGTCGCCTCGTGGCCGGCGTTGAGCAGCAGCACGCAGGTGGAGATCATCTCCTGCTCGCTGAGCGCGTCGGAGCCCTCCTGGGCCTGGATCAGCGCGCTGATCAGGTCCGTTCCGGGGTTCGTCCGGCGCTCGCGGATCAGGGTGCGCAGGTAGTCGGAGAACTCGACGCTCGCGGTGACGGCCCGGCGGGCGGCCTCCTCGGTCGGGTTGAGCTCGAACATCCCGGTGATGTCGGCGGACCACGGCCGGAGCAGGTGCCGGTCGCTCTCCGGCACGCCCAGCATCTCGGCGATCACGGCGACGGGCAGCGGCTCGGCGACGGTGGCGATCAGGTCGCCGCCGCCGGCCGCGAGCAGTTCGTCGACCAGTTCTCCGGCCAGCCGCTGCACGGTGGGGCGCAGGCCCTCGACCATGCGCGGGGTGAAGGCCTTGGAGACGAGCCGGCGCAGCCGGGTGTGGTCCGGCCCTTCGAGGTCCAGCAGCCCGCGGTCGTTCAGGGTGTGGAAGGGCTCGTGCGCCGGGTCGGGCTCGGGGCGGCCGAACTCGGCGTGGCTGAAGCGGTGGGTGTAGGTGCGGCCGAGCCGGCGGTCGCGGAGCAGGGCGCTGACGTCCTCGTGGCGGGAGACGAGCCACTGGTTCGTCGGTTCGAAGTACGTCACCGGCGCGTGCTCGCGCAGTTCGGCGTACGCGTCGTACGGGTGGGCCACGAACGCCGCCGACCAGGGGTCGAACTTCGCCGTCGTCGTCATCGGTCGATCACTCCTGGCCAGAGGGGGGAAGCCGGAAGGATCATCGTACGCACGCGGTACATCCGCGAACATGACCCTTCCGGCACCCGCTCAGGCCCCTTCCCGGACAAGTCGGCGCACGAGCCGGGGCAGTGCCAGGGAGATCGGCTCCCGGACGACCTCGGCCGCCGCCTCGTCGTACGGCGTGGGCTCGCCGTTCACGATGATCAGCTTCGCCCCGGACTTCACCGCGTTGTACGGCAACGCCGCCACCGGGAACACCTGGAGGCTGGTGCCGACCGCGACGAACACGTCGCAGGCCCGGGTGATCGCGTCCGCCTGGCCGAGCACCTCCTGGTCCAGGTTCTCGCCGAACATCACGATGTGCGGCTTGAGGATCCCCCCGCAGGCCCGGCAGTCCGGGTCCGGCTCCCCCGCCCCGACCCGCGCCAGCGCCTCCGCCATCGGGCCGACCGCCCCGCAGCCCAGGCACCGCGTCTCCCGGAGGTTGCCGTGCAGTTCGAGCACCTTGCGGCCGGGCAGCCCGGACTTCTGGTGCAGCCCGTCGATGTTCTGGGTGAGTACCCGCAGCGGCAGGCCGGAGCGGTCCAGGTCGACCAGCGCGCGGTGCCCGGCGTTCGGCTCGGCGGCCGCCGCCCCCGTCTCCAGCCGCATCCGCCAGGCCCGCCGGCGCACCTCGGGGTCGCCCCGGTACGGCCCGATGGTGACCAGCTCCTCGGCCGACGGGTCCTTCTGCCACAGGCCCTGCGGGCCGCGGTAGTCGGGGATGCCGGAGTCCGTCGAGATGCCCGCGCCGGTGAGCACGGCGATCAGGGGGCGCTTCGCGTTCATACCCGGACGGTACGGTCGGCCGCCCGCCCGGGGCCACCGATAATCCGGCCGGGGCGCGTTTCCGGCCGGACCGCCCGCTTCGAGTCAGGGCCCGCCCGCCGGGCCCGGGCCCACGGGTCAGGCCAGGGCGGCCCGCGGAGCGGCGGCCGGGCGGGCCAGCGGGGCGAGCGCGAGCAGGTAGCAGGCGGCGGCGAGCGGGATCAGGGCGAGGTCGGTGCCCGCGGCCAGGGTGCCGAGCAGCGCCAGCACCGGGCTCCACCAGCGCAGCGTCCGGGTGCGGCCCGCGGCGGCCGCGGTCAGCAGCGCCAGCAGGCCGACGTAGAAGAGCAGCGGGCCGATCTGGTAGACGACCGGCAGGACGCCGGGGACGTCCTGCACCCGGTCGAACAGCCGCGACTGCTCGGCCTTGTCCGCCGCCGTCAGGCCGACGACCAGGTCGATGCCGATCTGTGCCAGCGAGCAGAGCAGCCCCGCGAAGGCCGCCCCCAGCGCCGCCCCGGCCGCGGTCCGCCCGGCCGTGCCGCGCGGGGCGAGCCGTCGGTGCAGCGCCAGGAGGACGGGGACGAACAGCAGCAGGCCGAGGAACATCGCGGTGTGGCCGGCGGTCCAGCCGGGGCCCGGCGCGCGGGAGCCCGGCACCAGGCGGATGCCCCCGTAGAGGGCCATCAGGGCGGGGGCGCCGACGACCGCGTAAGGGACGAGGCGGGTGGTTCCGGCACGCGGGGCGGCATTCATCCGATGCTCCAGTGGTGTGGTCCGTTCGTTCCGACACCGCAGAGCCTGGCCGCCCGGCCCCTCGTCCCGGATCGCCCGCACCGGTGAACTCCCCGCCTCCCCCGCGCGGGGGAGCCCGTCAGGACTCCCCCGCCACCACCGCCCCGGCCTCGTACGCGAACACCACCGCGTGCACCCGGTCCCGCAGCCCGAGCTTGCTCAGCACATTGCTGACGTGCGTCTTCACGGTGTGCTCGCTGACCACCAGCTCGGCCGCGATCTCGGCGTTGGACAGCCCCCGGGCGATCAGCCGCAGCGTCTCCTGCTCGCGCAGGGTCAGCTGCTCCAGCAGCCGGGACGGCGGCCGCACCGCCCGCTCCGGCGCCCCCGGCCGACGGGCCGCGAACTCCCCGATCAGGCGCCTGGTCACCGACGGAGCGAGCAGCGCCTCCCCCGAGGCGACCATCCGCACCCCGTGCGCCAGGTCGTCCCGCCGGACGTCCTTGAGCAGGAAGCCACTGGCGCCCGCGTACAGCGCGTCGAAGACGTAGTCGTCGACGTCGAAGGTGGTCAGCATGATCACCTTGGTGGACGGGAACTCGGCGCACACCCGGCGGGCCGCCTCCAGCCCGTCCATCACCGGCATCCGGACGTCCAGCAGCAGCACGTCCGGGCCGTGCGCGCGCACCGCCTCGACCGCCTCGGCGCCGTCCCGGGCCTCGGCCACCACCTCGATGTCGGGCTGCGCGTCCAGGATCATCCCGAACCCGGCCCGCACCAGCTCCTGGTCGTCCGCGACGACCACCCGGATCGGTGTCATCCGTCCTCCCTCTCCGTCCTTGCGCCCGCGCCCGACGGCAGCCGGGCGCTGACCACGAATCCCCGGCCCTCCGGCCCCGGCCCGGCCTCGGCCCGCCCCCCGCAGGCCGCCGCCCGCTCCCGGATGCCCACCAGCCCGCGGCCGCCGGACCAGCCGGCCACCGTACGGCCGACCGGCGCCGGCACCCCGCGGCCGTTGTCCGAGACCACGACCTCCAGCACCTCCCCGGCCCGCCGGACCCGCACCACCGCGCGGGACGCCCCGGCGTGCTTGACCGTGTTGGTCAGCGCTTCCTGCACGATCCGGTACGCCGCCGCCGCCACGTCGGCCGGCACGGGGTCCTTCTCCTCCGGGAGCTCCAGCTCCACCCGCAGCCCCGCCGCGCGCACCCGCTCGGCCACCCCGGCCAGTTCGGCCAGCCGGGGCTGCGGGGCCAGCTCCCGGCCGGCCTCCGGGTCCTTCAGCACCCCGAGCACCCGCCGCAGCTGGACCATGGCGTCCCGGCCGGTGTCGGCGATGGTGTCGAACGCCCGGACCGCCCGGTCCGGGTCGCCGTGCACCACCACCGGCCCGGCCTCCGCCTGGATCACCATCAGCGAGACGGCGTGCGCCAGGATGTCGTGCATCTCCCGGGCGATCCGGGCCCGTTCCTCCACCACCGCCCGCGCCGCGTCGCTCGCGGCCCGCTCCCCGGCCTCCCGGGCCCGCTCCGCCTGGACCAGGGCGAGCTGCCGCTGGGCGCGCACCAGGGCGCCGAAGACGAAGGAGCCGGCCGAGGTGAGCGCGCTGAACAGCGCGCCGTCCGGCGAACGGGTGCCGATCACGTTGCTGACCAGCACGGCCGCCAGCACCGGCCAGCGCTGCCAGTCGGGGAAGCGCTCCGCCACGGTGTACATCGCGATCACCGCGTACAGCGGCACCTGCGGGTTCGCCGAGTGCGCGAGCACCGTCACCAGCACGGCGGGCACGCTGCCCACGATCAGGAGCGGCAGCCCGATCCGGCGCCGCCAGGGCAGGAACAGCGCGGTGGACACCGCCAGCAGGTAGACCCACCAGGGCCACGCCGTCCGGTCGTTGTAGACCGACCAGACCGACACCGCCGCCGAGCAGAGTGCCAGGAAGGTGTCCAGCACGTACGGGCTCAGCCCCTCCGCCCGTTCCCGCCAGCGCGCCGAGACCTCCACCGTCGCCCCTCCCCCGTACCCGGGGACCCCGACCCCGCGGAGAAGATCATGCCCTACCGGCAGTGCCTCCGGAACGCCCTCGTCAGGCACCGCTGACCGTCACGCCGCCGGTGTCCGCCCGCGCGGTGATCCGGTGCTCCGCACCCGGCGTCGAGGGGACGCCCACCTCCACCCCGCCGGTCGAGGCCCGGGCGTCCACCGTGTACGCCTCCCCAGCCGGCACCCGCAGCCGCACCCCGCCGTTCGTGGTGCTCGCCTCCACCGTCGACGGCGCCACGGCGAAACCGGCCCGCACCCCGCCGTTCACCGAGGAGAGCCGGACCCGCGGGGACCGCAGCCCGTCGGCCTCGACCCCGCCGTTGGTCACCTCGGCCTCCGTCTCGCCGGCCAGCCCGGACAGCCTCACGCCGCCGTTGCCCGCCTTGACCCGCACCTTCGTCCCGGCCGGCACCTGCACGGTGTAGCCCACGCCGCAGTGGCGGCAGTCGTACGTCAGCGTCAGCACGCCGTCCACCACCCGGTGGGTGCTCTTCGGGACGTCCCCGGAGTAGTTCTGCTTCTCGACCACGTGCACGCCGTCGCCGCCGCCGTTCACCACCACCCCGCCGTCGATCCCCTCGACGACGAGCTCCCGGACCGGCTCCGCCACCCCGTAGCTCAGCGTCAGGTGCTCGTCCTCGCCTCCGAACGGCAGGCACCCCTGCATCCCCAGCACGACCGCCGCCGTGATCGCCGCCGCGCCCAGCACCCGCTTCATCCCCGGCCCCTTCGAAGGTCCTCGTCCGACACCGAGAACCCTTCCCCGGACGCCGCCCCCGCCGCCTCCCCCGCCGGAGCGGTTCCCGCCCCTCCCCCGCACGACGGAGCCGGCCGGCCCCGGGAACGCCGAAGGGCCCGGAGGCTTGATGCCTCCGGGCCCTTCGTCTGAGTAGCGGGGACAGGATTTGAACCTGCGACCTCTGGGTTATGAGCCCAGCGAGCTACCGAGCTGCTCCACCCCGCGTCGGTGAACACGAGCTTACGCGACTCCGGCCGAAATACCTAACCGGTTTCCCGACCGGCACCCGCCGACCCCGCCGCCGACCGAACCGGCGGCCCGGGGACGCCGCAGGGCGGCCACCCCGAAGGGTGACCGCCCTGCGATCGATGACCTGGGTCCCTCCTGCCCGATGACGGGCGAGGAGGGAGACTCAGCCGGTGTACGGGCCGTAGTCGTAGTCGTCCAGCGGGACCGCCTGGCCGGAGCCGGCGCCGAAGGGCGACAGGTCGTAGTCGTCGTAGCCGACGGCCGAGTACATCGCGGCCTTGGCCTCCTCGGTCGGCTCGACCCGGATGTTGCGGTAGCGGGGCAGACCCGTACCGGCCGGGATGAGCTTACCCAGGATGACGTTCTCCTTGAGGCCCAGCAGCGGGTCCGACTTGGCGTGGATCGCCGCGTCGGTGAGGACCCGGGTCGTCTCCTGGAAGGAGGCGGCCGACAGCCAGGACTCGGTGGCCAGCGAGGCCTTGGTGATACCCATCAGCTGCGGACGACCGGAGGCGGGGTGACCGCCCTCGGCGACGACGCGGCGGTTCTCCTGCTCGAAGCGACCGCGCTCGACCAGCTCGCCGGGCAGCAGCTCGGCGTCGCCCGACTCGATGATCGTCACGCGGCGGAGCATCTGCCGGATGATGATCTCGATGTGCTTGTCGTGGATCGACACACCCTGCGAGTTGTAGACCTTCTGGACCTCGGCGACCAGGTGGACCTGGACGGCACGCTGGCCCATGATGCGCAGGACGTCGTGCGGGTTGGTGGCACCCATGGTCAGCTTCTGGCCGACCTCGACCGCCTCGCCCTCGCTGACGAGCAGCTTCACGCGCTTGGAGACCGGGTAGGCGATCTCGTCGCTGCCGTCGTCCGGCGTGATGACCAGCTTGCGGGTCTTCTCGGTGTCCTCGATCCGGACCCGGCCGGCGGCCTCGGAGATCGGGGCCACACCCTTCGGGGTACGGGCCTCGAAGAGCTCGACGACACGGGGCAGACCCTGGGTGATGTCGTCACCGGCCACACCACCGGTGTGGAAGGTACGCATGGTCAGCTGGGTACCGGGCTCACCGATGGACTGGGCGGCGATGATGCCGACCGCCTCACCGATGTCGACCAGCTTGCCGGTGGCCAGCGAGCGCCCGTAGCACATGGCACAGGTGCCGACGGCCGACTCACAGGTCAGGATCGAGCGGGTCTTGACCTCGCCGATGCCGTGGCGGATCAGCTCGTCGATCAGGACGTCGCCGAGGTCGGTGTTGGCGGTGGCGAGGAGCTTGCCGTCCACCGTGATGTCCTCGGCCAGCATGCGGGCGTAGACGCTGGTCTCGACGTCGTCGGCCTTGCGCAGCACGCCGTCCGCACCCACGGAGCCGATCGCCAGCTTCAGGCCGCGCTCGGTGCCGCAGTCCTCCTCGCGGATGATGACGTCCTGGGAGACGTCGACCAGACGACGGGTGAGGTAACCGGAGTCGGCGGTGCGGAGGGCGGTGTCGGCCAGACCCTTACGGGCACCGTGGGTGGAGATGAAGTACTCCAGCACGGACAGACCCTCACGGAACGACGCCTTGATGGGTCGCGGGATGGTCTCGTTCTTGGCGTTCGACACCAGACCGCGCATACCGGCGATCTGGCGCATCTGCATCATGTTTCCGCGAGCACCCGAGTCGACCATCATGAAGATGGGGTTCGTCTTCGGGAAGTTCACGTTCATGGCCTCGGCGACCTCGTTGGTCGCCTGGGTCCAGATGCCGATGAGCTCCTGCTTGCGCTCGTCGTTGGTGATCAGGCCGCGCTCGTACTGACGCTGGACCTTCTCCGCCTTCGCCTCGTAGCCCTCCAGGATCTGGGGCTTGCTCGGCGGGACGACGACGTCCGAGATCGAGACGGTGACACCCGAGCGGGTCGACCAGTGGAAGCCGGCCGCCTTCAGGTTGTCCAGGGTCGCCGCGACGACGACCTTGGGGTAGCGCTCCGCCAGGTCGTTGACGATCGCGGAGAGCTGCTTCTTGCCCACCTCGTAGTCGACGAACGGGTAGTCCTCGGGCAGCAGCTCGTTGAAGAGCGCGCGGCCCAGGGTGGTGCTCAGGCGGAAGGGCTCGCCGTCGTACCAGGACGACTGGCCCTCCTCGTCCACCGGGGCGGTCCAGCCGCGCGGCGGGACGGTGCCGGCCGGCAGGCGCAGCTCGATCGGGGCCTGGACGTCCAGGTCGCGGGCGTCGAAGGCCATGATCGCCTCGGCGGTCGACGAGAAGGTGCGGCCGGCGCCCTTCACGTTCTCGCGGTCCGAGGTCAGGAAGAACAGACCGAGCACCATGTCCTGAGTCGGCATGGTGACGGGGCGACCGTCGGCCGGCTTCAGGATGTTGTTCGAGGACAGCATCAGGATGCGGGCCTCGGCCTGCGCCTCCGCGGAGAGCGGCAGGTGGACGGCCATCTGGTCACCGTCGAAGTCCGCGTTGAACGCGGTGCAGACGAGCGGGTGGATCTGGATGGCCTTGCCCTCGACCAGCTGCGGCTCGAAGGCCTGGATGCCGAGGCGGTGCAGGGTGGGCGCACGGTTCAGCAGGACCGGGTGCTCGGCGATGACCTCTTCGAGGACGTCCCACACGACCGGACGGGCGCGCTCGACCATGCGCTTGGCCGACTTGATGTTCTGCGCGTGGTTCAGGTCGACCAGGCGCTTCATCACGAACGGCTTGAAGAGCTCCAGCGCCATGGCCTTCGGCAGACCGCACTGGTGCAGCTTGAGCTGCGGGCCGACGACGATGACCGAACGGGCCGAGTAGTCGACTCGCTTGCCGAGCAGGTTCTGACGGAAACGACCCTGCTTGCCCTTCAGCATGTCGCTGAGGGACTTCAGCGGGCGGTTGCCCGGGCCGGTGACCGGACGGCCGCGGCGGCCGTTGTCGAACAGCGCGTCGACGGCCTCCTGGAGCATGCGCTTCTCGTTGTTCACGATGATCTCGGGGGCACCGAGGTCGAGCAGGCGCTTCAGGCGGTTGTTGCGGTTGATCACGCGGCGGTACAGGTCGTTCAGGTCGGAGGTCGCGAAGCGGCCACCGTCCAGCTGCACCATCGGACGCAGGTCCGGCGGGATGACCGGGACGCAGTCCAGCACCATGCCGTTGGGCTTGTTGGTGGTCTGCAGGAACGCGGAGACGACCTTGAGGCGCTTGAGCGCACGGGTCTTCTTCTGGCCCTTGCCGGTGCGGATGATCTCGCGCAGGCGCTCGGACTCCTCCGCCAGGTCGAAGGTCTCCAGGCGGTCCTTGAGGGCCGCGGCGCCCATCGAGCCGGAGAAGTAGGTGCCGAAGCGGTCGCGCAGCTCGCGGTAGAGCAGCTCGTCGCCCTCGAGGTCCTGGACCTTGAGGTTCTTGAAGCGGGCCCACACCTCGTCGAGGCGGTCGAGCTCGCGCTGCGCGCGGTCGCGCAGCTGCTTCATCTCGCGCTCGGCGCCCTCGCGCACCTTGCGGCGCACGTCGGCCTTGGCGCCCTCGGCCTCCAGCTCGGCCAGGTCGGTCTCGGCCTTCTTGGCGCGGGCTTCGAGGTCGGAGTCGCGGCGGTTCTCGATCTGCTGGCGCTCGACCGAGACGTGCGCCTCCAGGGACGGCAGGTCGCGCTGGCGGCGCTCGTCGTCGACCCAGGTGATCATGTAGGCGGCGAAGTAGATGACCTTCTCGAGGTCCTTCGGCGCCAGGTCGAGCAGGTAGCCCAGACGCGACGGCACGCCCTTGAAGTACCAGATGTGGGTGACCGGGGCGGCCAGCTCGATGTGGCCCATCCGCTCGCGGCGCACCTTGGCGCGGGTCACCTCGACGCCGCAGCGCTCGCAGATGATGCCCTTGAAGCGGACGCGCTTGTACTTACCGCAGTAGCACTCCCAGTCCCGGGTGGGGCCGAAGATCTTCTCGCAGAAGAGTCCGTCCTTTTCGGGCTTCAGGGTGCGGTAGTTGATGGTCTCCGGCTTCTTGACCTCGCCGTGCGACCACTGGCGGATGTCGTCGGCGGTGGCCAGGCCGATGCGGAGCTCGTCGAAGAAGTTGACGTCAAGCACTGGTCGTCAAGCCCTCTTTCGTAAGTCGAGAGTCGTTCATGTGGTCTGAGGGGGGCCTGGGGGCGGGCCGGCCGCTGCTGCGGCCGGCCCAACCTCCGTCAGACCTCTTCGACGCTGCTGGGCTCGCGCCGGGACAGGTCGATGCCGAGCTCCTCGGCGGCGCGGAACACGTCCTCGTCGGAGTCCCGCATCTCGATGGACTGGCCGTCCGAGGACAGCACCTCCACGTTGAGGCAGAGCGACTGCATTTCCTTGATGAGGACCTTGAAGGACTCGGGAATGCCGGGCTCGGGGATGTTCTCGCCCTTGACGATGGCCTCGTAGACCTTGACTCGGCCGAGGACGTCGTCGGACTTGATGGTGAGCAGCTCCTGGAGCGCGTAGGCCGCGCCGTACGCCTCGAGGGCCCACACCTCCATCTCACCGAAGCGCTGGCCACCGAACTGCGCCTTACCACCGAGCGGCTGCTGGGTGATCATCGAGTACGGACCGGTCGAGCGGGCGTGCAGCTTGTCGTCGACCAGGTGGTGCAGCTTGAGGATGTACATGTAGCCGACCGAGACCGGCATCGGGAACGGCTCGCCGGAGCGGCCGTCGAACAGCCGGGCCTTGCCGGTGGAGTTCACCAGGCGCTCACCGTCACGGGTGAGGGTGGTGTTGTCCAGCAGGCCGGTGATCTCGTCCTCGCGGGCGCCGTCGAAGACCGGGGTGGCGAGGTTGGTGCCGCCCTGGACGGTGTCGGCGCCGATCGCCTGGAGGCGCTGGGCCCACTCGTCGGCGAGGCCGGAGACGTCCCAGCCCTGCTTGGCGAGCCACCCGAGGTGGATCTCCAGGACCTGTCCCGGGTTCATTCGGGACGGGACACCCAGCGGGTTGAGGATGATGTCGACCGGGGTGCCGTCCTCCAGGAACGGCATGTCCTCGACCGGCAGGATCTTCGAGATGACGCCCTTGTTGCCGTGACGGCCGGCGAGCTTGTCACCGTTGGTGATCTTGCGCTTCTGGGCCACGTAGACGCGGACCAGCTGGTTGACGCCCGGGGGCAGCTCGTCGCCCTCTTCGCGGTCGAAGACGCGGACGCCGATGACCTTGCCGGACTCACCGTGCGGCACCTTCAGCGAGGTGTCGCGGACCTCACGGGCCTTCTCGCCGAAGATCGCGCGCAGCAGGCGCTCCTCGGGGGTCAGCTCGGTCTCGCCCTTCGGGGTGACCTTGCCGACCAGGATGTCGCCGGTGACGACATCGGCGCCGATGCGGATGATGCCGCGCTCGTCGAGGTCGGCCAGGACCTCCTCGGAGACGTTCGGGATGTCCCGGGTGATCTCCTCGGGGCCGAGCTTGGTGTCACGGGCGTCGACCTCGTGCTCCTCGATGTGGATCGAGGAGAGGACGTCGTCCTGCACGAGGCGCTGCGACAGGATGATCGCGTCCTCGTAGTTGTGACCCTCCCACGACATGAACGCCACGAGCAGGTTCTTGCCGAGGGCCATCTCGCCCTCGTCGGTGCACGGGCCGTCGGCCAGCACCTGGTTGACCTCGACCCGGGAGCCCTCGTCCACGAGCACCTTCTGGTTGAAGGCGGTGCCCTGGTTGGAGCGGGTGAACTTGGCGGCGCGGTACGTGGTGTACGTGCCGTCGTCGTTGGCCACGGTGACGTAGTCGGCCGAGACCTCCTGGACGACACCGGCCTTCTCGGCGGTGATGACGTCCGCGGCGTCGACGGCGCAGCGGTACTCCATGCCGGTACCGACCAGCGGAGCCTCGCTCTTCAGCAGCGGCACCGCCTGGCGCATCATGTTCGAGCCCATGAGCGCGCGGTTGGCGTCGTCGTGCTCGAGGAACGGGATCATGGCGGTCGCGACCGACACCATCTGGCGCGGCGAGACGTCCATGTAGTCGATCTCGGTGCCCGGGATGTAGTCGATCTCGCCGCCGCGGCGGCGGACCAGGACACGCGGCTCGGCGAAGTGCAGGTCCGCGGTCAGCGGCGCGTTCGCCTGGGCGATGACGTAGCGGTCCTCCTCGTCGGCGGTGAGGTAGTCCACCTTCTCGGTGACCACACCGTCGACGACCTTGCGGTACGGCGTCTCGATGAAGCCGAACGCGTTGACCCGGCCGTACGAGGCCAGCGAGCCGATCAGACCGATGTTCGGGCCTTCGGGGGTCTCGATCGGACACATGCGGCCGTAGTGCGAGGGGTGCACGTCACGGACCTCGAAGCCGGCCCGCTCACGGGACAGACCACCGGGGCCCAGCGCGGACAGACGGCGCTTGTGGGTCAGGCCCGACAGCGGGTTCGTCTGGTCCATGAACTGCGACAGCTGGCTGGTGCCGAAGAACTCCTTGATGGAGGCGACGACCGGCCGGATGTTGATCAGGGTCTGCGGCGTGATCGCCTCGACGTCCTGGGTGGTCATGCGCTCGCGCACGACGCGCTCCATGCGGGCGAGACCCGTACGGACCTGGTTCTGGATGAGCTCGCCGACGTTGCGCAGGCGACGGTTGCCGAAGTGGTCGATGTCGTCGACCTCGACCACGATGTCGCGGCCCTCGTCGTCACGCCACTCGGTCTCGCCCGCGTGCAGCTTCACCAGGTACTTGATCGCACCGATGATGTCGGGCTCGGTGAGCACGCCGGAGTCCAGCGACTCGGCGTTGCCCAGCTTGCGGTTGACCTTGTAACGGCCGACCTTGGCGAGGTCGTAGCGCTTCGGGTTGAAGTAGAGGTTCTCCAGAAGCGTCTGCGCGGCCTCGCGCGTGGGCGGCTCGCCCGGGCGCAGCTTGCGGTAGATGTCCAGCAGCGCGTCGTCCTGGCCCTGGGTGTGGTCCTTCTCCAGGGTGGCGCGCATCGACTCGTACTCGCCGAACTCCTCGAGAATCATCTCGTTGGTCCAGCCGAGCGCCTTGAGCAGCACGGTGACGGACTGCTTGCGCTTGCGGTCGATGCGGACGCCGACCATGTCGCGCTTGTCGATCTCCATCTCCAGCCAGGCACCACGCGAGGGGATGACCTTGCAGGAGTAGATGTCCTTGTCGGACACCTTGTCCAGGGTGGAGTCGAAGTACACACCCGGGGAGCGGACCAGCTGCGAGACGACGACACGCTCGGTGCCGTTGATCACGAACGTGCCCTTGTGGGTCATGAGCGGGAAGTCGCCCATGAAGACCGTCTGAGACTTGATCTCACCGGTCTCGTTGTTGGTGAACTCGGCCGTGACGAAGAGCGGGGCCGCGAACGTGAAGTCGCGGTCCTTGCACTCGTCAATGGAGTTCTTCGGCGGCTCGAAACGGTGGTCGCGGAAGGTCAGCGACATCGACCCGCTGAAGTCCTCGATCGGGGAGATCTCCTCGAAGATCTCCTCCAGACCGGACTTCGTGGGGACGTCCTGACCACTCTCCAGGGCCGCCTCGACCCGGGCCTTCCAGGCCGCGTTGCCGAGCAGCCAGTCAAAGCTCTCGGTCTGCAGGGCCAGGAGGTTGGGGACCTCGAGGGGCTCCTTGATCTTCGCGAAGGAGACGCGGAGCGGGGCGGTGGATGCGGCGGAATTGTTCGAGGCGTTGCGCGGCGCGGCCAAGAGGGGGGTCCTTCCGAGGGCTCGGAGCTCACTACGCGCGTACCAGCCGGGCCTGCTTGGGCTTGGTGCCGCCTCCCTCGCCGCTGGCCTCTGCCAGGGTCGAAACCCGAGGTCAGAGCCGCTTTGCGGAGGCGGTGCCAGACCCCTTCAGGGCAACGCAAACTCCGGGCGACGAGTCACGGAGCAGCTAACAGGCAGCGCAAAGGGACAGTGTAGCCAAAGGCGACACTGCTGTCCAGCTCTGATTCGGAGACCGAATCGGAGACTCCTCCCGGTAGCCGGCGAGCGCGGGCGCCCACCGGGTACTGCTCTAACTCACGTGGAGTCATTTCCCGCCGGAGCCACTGGTTATGCATCCAGTAGCGGACCAACCGGGCGGACTCGCGCCTTGAGAATCGCGCGCCGCGCCGGGTTCGTCAAGGGCCCGCCGGCGGCGCGGGCCTCGACCGGTCTATCGGTCCGGACCCCCTCGGCGTTACAGAAGCCGTGGTGGGGCCGCCCTCGACGACGTTGATCACCATACCCCCCGGCACCGACGGTGCCGAGTGGGCCGTCGGCCACACCGCGGGCCGATCCGGCCGGTCGGGGGAGCCCGGGCCCGGCGGGGCTCGGCCCGGCCCGGCGGGCCCCCGTTCCGGCCCGGAAACGCGAAAAAGCCGGGCCGACCACCCGCAAGGGTGATCGGCCCGGCCGCACGCCCCCTCAGAGGGGGCGCAAGATCACTTGACGGTGACCTTGGCGCCGGCGCCCTCGAGGGCAGCCTTGGCCTTCTCGGCAACGTCCTTGGCAACCTTCTCCAGGACCTTGGCACCAGCGGTGTCAACGAGGTCCTTGGCCTCCTTCAGGCCGAGGGAGGTCAGGGTGCGCACCTCCTTGATGACCTGGATCTTCTTGTCGCCGGCGGCCTCGAGGATGACGTCGAACTCGTCCTGCTCCTCAGCGGCCTCGGCGGCCGGGCCGGCAACGCCGGCGGCGGCAACGGCGACCGGGGCGGCGGCGGTGACGTCGAACTTCTCCTCGAAGGCCTTCACGAAGGCGGCCAGCTCGATGAGGGTGAGCTCCTCGAACTGCGCGAGCAGCTCGTCCTGGGACAGCTTCGCCATGATGGCGTCCTTCCACTAAATCGGCAGGTTGGTGCCGGATGTACGGGTGGGGCGGGCGTACGGGCCCGCAGCGAGGCGTGAGCCTGCCGAATTACTCGGCGGCAGCGTCCTCGGCGGCGGGAGCCGGCGTACCGGCACCGCCCTGCTCGACCTTGTCGCGCAGCGCGTCCACAGTGCGGACGAGCTTCGACGGCAGGGCCTGGAAGAGCGCGGCAGCCTGGGACTGCTTGGCCTTCAGGGCACCCGCCAGCTTGGCGAGCAGCACCTCGCGGGACTCGAGGTCCGCGAGCTTCTTGATCTCATCGGCGGACAGCGCCTTGCCGTCAAGGACACCGCCCTTGATGATGAGAGCGGGGTTCTCCTTGGCGAAGTCACGCAGAGCCTTCGCCGACTCCACCGGGTCACCGGTGACGAAGGCGACAGCCGTCGGACCGTTGAACAGGTCGTCGAGCTCCGTGATCCCGACCTCATTGGCCGCGATCTTGGTCAGCGTGTTCTTCACCACGGCGTACTCGGCGTTGTCGCCGAGCGAGCGACGCAGGGTCTTGACCTGCTTCACCGAGAGACCGCGGTACTCGGTCAGCAGCGCCGCGGAGGAGCCGCGGAACTTGTCCGTGATCTCGGCGACGGCAGCAGCCTTGTCGGGCCTGGCCATAGGCTTACGCCTCCTTCCGTGATGTCGAAGTCGGGCCGACCGCGAAAGTCGACCTGGGTCGCCGTGGACCGACCGGACGGAAGGAAAGCTCCTGCAAATGCAATGAGCCCCGGTGCGCAGGGGCACGGGGCTCGGAACGACCTCGACGGGCGGCCGCGCGGACGCGGTACCCGGAAGTCGAAGCTCCAGACACACCTGCGCGGGCTGCCTGCGACGAAGCGCAGATCCTTCGGCCACCTGCTCCCTGACGGGGGCGTGGTGACAACCAGCGGTCTTTGGCTTCGGCCAGATTAGCCGGATCCGTTCACGAGGTGCAAATCGCCCTCGGGCGGAGCAACCGACGGGGCCCGGCGGCGGCCCCGGAGCGGCCGTCCTCGCGGCCGCCGCCGGCACGGCTCAGCGGGCCAGCGGGGAGACCGTCCGGACGCCGGTGTCCGCGGTGTCCGCCTCGGCCGGCGCCTGCGCGGAGAGCAGTGCCCCGGCGAGGTCGGTGTAGAGCACCGTGTCATCCGCCCGGCCGTTGTCCCCGCTGCCGGTGCGCTGCAGCCGGACCAGCTGGTCCTTGTCGTTCAGCCAGAGGTCGACGGTCAGCGCGACCGAGCCGCCGGGCGACAGCGCGGCCCGCAGGCCGTCCCGGCGGGACTGGGTCAGCTGGGTCTGGGCCGCCGCGTACTTCTCGGCGGTGGTGGTGACCCGGTAGTGCTCGGTGGTCGCGTCCTCGAACTTCTCCTCGCCGACGAAGACCGGGTCCGCCCCCTCGGCGGTGGCCGCGGTCAGCGCCTCGACCGGGTTCAGCAGGTCGATCAGCCCGGCGTACGGGATCTCCTTGTGGCCGTCCGGGTCCGGCGGGACGGTGAAGCGCTCCCAGTGCCTGCCACCGTTGCGGGCCGCGGTGGCGGCGTCCCCGCCCTGGTAGGCGACGGTGTCCACGACGATCAGCTGCTCGGCCTCACCCGGGGTGGAGCGCTTGATCTGCAGCGCGGTCTTGGGCTGCCAGAACAGCGGGCCGGACCCGGCCTCCGCTCCGAGCCGGTAGCTGACCTTGGCCCGGCGGGCGGTCTGCATGGCCAGCTGGGCGGAGAGCAGCACCCCGTGCGGCGAGCGGTCGGTGGGCTTGGCCTGGGCGCTCGGGGAGGCGGTGGAGGGCGGGGCCGCGGTCGGGCTCGGGCTGCCGGACGCCGCGGCCGGCGCGTTCCCGCCCCCGCTGCAGCCACTCAGCCCGCCGGCCAGCAGGACGACGACGGCCACCGCTGCCAACCGCTGCCGTCCCGCCATCGCCCGTTCCCCTCTCGCCCGGCCCCGTCCCGACGGGGCCTCGTTCCCGCCACCTTGCCACCCGTCCCCGGTCGGCCCGGTGGCGGCCCCCCTCGGCCGCCGGATCCACCGGGTCGGCCGAGCGAGGAGCCGGGCACCGGGGGCCGGACGGCTCAGCTGCCGCCGACGGCCTTCTGGAGGTCGGCGACGTCGATGGAGTCCACCGGGGTGGCGGCGATCACCGGGGTCCCGTAGTCCGCGTAGCTGACGGTGACGTTCACCGGGCCGGCCTTGCTCTCGGCCTGCTCGGTCCGCTTGACCACGAGCTTGTCGGCGTCGACCCAGACGTCGACCTGCTCGCTGCTGATGCCGGCCGCGTCCAGGGACGCCTTGAGCCGGTCGGCCTGGGCCTGGGTGATGCCCTGGGTGGCGGCCTTGCCCAGGTCGGCGGTGGTGAGCACGCCGGAGTAGTGGGTGGTGGCCTTGCCGTTCACCGTCTCCGGACCGACCTCGGCGACCTTGCCGCCGGCGATCAGCGTCCGGACCCCCTGGACCGGGTCCGCGCTCTGCAGCTGGTCGGTCGCGCCGCCGGACGCCTTGGCCATGTCGGCCGTGCTGTAGCGGACCCAGCGCGGGCCGCCGCTCTGCAGCAGCTCCCCGCCGAGGGCCAGGAACGCCGCCTCCTTGGTGTAGAGGTAGTGCGCCTTCGGCCCACCGGTGATCGGCGTCACGAGCTTGCCCATCGGGGAGCCCGACAGGTCCATCGTGAGGTCGGCCTCCAGTCCGTCGGCCCAGGAGACCGCGCCCTGGCCCGTCATGGTGACCGCGTCGCCGACCTTGATCACCTCCTCGACCTTCGCCGACTTGGCCGCGCCGGTCTTCTGGGTCACCTGCTCCAGGAAGACCGCCGGGCTGACCTTCTCCGGCTTCGCGCCGGCGGCCGGGGCGGCGGTCGACGGGGCGGCCGAGCCGGCGGCGGCCGTGGTCGGCGCGGCCGGGGCGGCGCTCTTGTCGTTCTTGTCGCACGCGGTCGCGGTCAGCGCCAGGGCGGCGAGGACGACGGCGACGGCAGTCTTGCGGGTTCCAGCCATGACTCCCCCTCAAGAGCCGGAAGAACTGACCATCGGTTCTTCTCATGCTCTTCTCATGTTCTTACCGACGGACGGACTCTAACGGATCGTCGGAAGCCCCGCGCACCGGATGTCCCTCCCCCGTCAGCCGCCCGCGGCGGGCGTCGCGTCCGCGGCCCCGGGGGCCGAGACATCGGTCGTGGTCACCGTGGTTCCCGCACTCCCCCGGACCGTCTCGCGCAGCCGCAGCAACTGCATGCCCGGCCCGACCCAGACGTCGTAGCCGATCGCCGTGGCCCCGTGCCGGCGGTACCAGTCCAGCGTGGCGGCGCGCCGCAGTGGGCTCAACTCATCGTCCTTGCCGAACAGTTCGGTCACCGGGGCGGAGCCCTGGTAGTGCGCCGCGGTCACCCCGGCCAGCTGCTCGCCGCCGAGCGAGGTGAGCTTGACGCCCTGGGCGACGTCGTACGCCCGGCCGCCCGGGTTGGTGATCAGGGCGGTGGTCCAGCCGCCCGCGAAGCCCTCCGGGTCCGGGCCCGCCCCGGGGTCGACCGACTCGGCGGTGCTCCGCTCCGCGTGCTTGGCCGCACCGCCCTGGTAGGCCAGGTCGAGCGTGCCGTCCTTCACGGTCAGCCGTCCGCTGCCCAGCTCGTCGGTGACGGTCAGCACGGCCTCGTCCGAGGCACCCCAGACCAGGGAGCCGCTCGCGGTGCGCCGGCCGGCGGGGCCCTCCTGGACCACGTCGATCCGGGCGCTGCCGGAGTCGTCCAGTGCCTGCGCGGCCGACAGCACCACCTGCTTGGGCGGCACCGGCGCGGGCCCCCCGGGGGTGGCGGTGGTCGGGGCGGCCAGCAGGCTGCACCCGGTGGTGGTGGCGAGCAGCAGGGCCGCCACGAGAACGGCGGGGCGAGGGGCGGGCGGCACGGCACACTCCGGCGGTCACAGGTTCTCCACGTGATCTGACCGGCAGAGCGTACGACGGTTCGGCCGCCGTTCCCATCGGCCGGTGCCCCGCTCCGGGAAACGACGGCGGGCCCGCACCCCCGGTGAGGGGAGTGCGGGCCCGCCGAACGGACTGCTTCAGAGCGCTGGGGCTCAGACCGCGGCCGGGTCCTCCTCGACGAGGAGGTTGCGGGTGCGGTTCGGGTCCACCAGGATGCCGGGGCCCATGGTGGTCGAGAACGCGGTCTTCTTGATGTAGCGGCCCTTGGCGGCGGACGGCTTGGCGCGGAGCACCTCGTCCAGCGCGGCGGCGTAGTTCTCGACCAGCTGCTCGTCGGTGAAGGAGGCCTTACCGATGATGAAGTGCAGGTTCGAGTGCTTGTCGACGCGGAACTCGATCTTGCCGCCCTTGATGTCGTTGACAGCCTTGGCGACGTCCGGGGTCACGGTGCCGGTCTTCGGGTTCGGCATCAGACCACGGGGACCGAGCACGCGGCCGAGGCGGCCGACCTTGCCCATGAGGTCCGGGGTGGCGACGACGGCGTCGAAGTCCAGCTTGCCCTTCGCGACCTCGTCGATCAGCTCGTCGGCACCGACGATGTCGGCACCCGCAGCACGCGCGGCCTCGGCACGCTCGCCGGTCGCGAAGACCAGGACCCGAGCGGTCTTACCGGTGCCGTGCGGGAGGATCACGGTGCTGCGGACCATCTGGTCGGCCTTGCGCGGGTCGACGCCCAGACGCATGGCGACCTCAACGGTGCCGTCGAACTTGGTGGTGCTGGTCGCCTTGGCGAGGCGGACGGCCTCGAGGGGGGCGTAAAGGCGCTCGCGGTCGACCTGGGCGTCCGCGGCCTTCAGGGCCTTGCTGCGCTTCATGGCTGCTCCTGAATGGTGATGGGAGTTGTGGTGTCACGGGCCCGCGCAGGCCCTACCACAGGGGACGAGAAGGCTCTCAGCCCTCGACGGTGATGCCCATCGACCGGGCGGTGCCGGCGATGATCTTCTCCGCGGCGTCCAGGTCGTTGGCGTTCAGGTCGGGCATCTTGGTGGTGGCGATCTCGCGGACCTGGGCGCTGGTGAGCTTCGCGACCTTGGTCTTGTGCGGCTCGCTGGAGCCCTTGTCCACACCGGCGGCCTTCAGGATGAGGCGCGCGGCCGGCGGCGTCTTCGTGATGAAGGTGAAGGAACGGTCCTCGTAGACCGTGATCTCCACCGGCACGATCATGCCGCGCTGCGACTCGGTCGCGGCGTTGTAGGCCTTGCAGAACTCCATGATGTTGACGCCGTGCTGACCCAGCGCGGGGCCGACCGGCGGCGCCGGGTTGGCCGCACCGGCGTTGATCTGGAGCTTGATAAGCCCCGTGACCTTCTTCTTCTTGGGAGGCATGTCTCTCCGGGTCCTTCCGAGAGGTGATTGCTGGTGCGTGCGGAACCGGGGCGACACCCGGCCGCCAGCACACACATCGGACCAGGTTAACGCGTCAGCGCCGCTGGACCAAAACGGATTCGGGGCGGAGCCAGTGGCCCCGCCCCGAATCCGAAGACCGTACGAACTAGTTCTTCTGGATCTGGTCGAAGGAGAGCTCGACCGGGGTCTCCCGGCCGAAGATCTCGACCAGGCCCTTGACCTTCTTCGAGTCCGGGTTGATCTCGTTGATGGTCGCCTGGAGGGTCGCGAACGGACCGTCGGTGACGGTGACCGAGTCGCCGACCTCGAAGTCCAGCACCTGGATCTCGCTCGGCTTGACCGGCGACGGCTTGCCGGCCTCCTTGGCGGCGGCGCGCTCGACGTCGGGGGCGAGCATCTTGACGACCTCGTCCAGGGTCAGCGGGTACGGGTCGTAGGCGTTGCCGACGAAGCCGGTGACACCCGGGGTGTTGCGCACGACGCCCCAGGACTCGGGGGTGAGGTCCATGCGCACCAGGACGTAGCCGGGGAGCTTGTTCTGGCGGATGGTCTTGCGGTCGCCGTTCTTGATCTGGACGACCTCCTCCTGCGGCACCTCGGCCTGGAAGATGTACTCCTCGACGTTCAGCGAGACGGCACGCTGCTCGAGGTTCTGCTTCACCCGGTTCTCGTAGCCGGCGTAGGTGTGGATCACGTACCACTCGCCCGGCATGAAGCGCAGGTCCTCGCGGAACTTGGCGACCGGGTCGACCTCCTCGGCCGGCTCCTCGGCGGCGTCCTCGACGGACTCCTCGGCACCGGCGGGCTCCTCGTCGCCCTCCACGTGCAGCGCGGCCTCCTCGGCGGGCTCGCCGGCCTCGGCCTCGTCGTACGCCTCGACCTCGTCCTCGTCGCTGTCCGCGGCGTCCACGATCTGCTCGGCGGACTCGGCGTCGTCAGCCAGCTCGGCCGCGTCCAGCTCGGCGGCGACATCCGCCTCGCGGACGGTCTCGTCGGCGTCGTACAGGGGGGACTCAGACACGGTGGCGGCTTCTTTCCTGGAGATGGTGAAGGTGGCGCGCTCCTCGACCGCCCGGCGTACGGCCGCTCGCGCGGGCGCCAGGTGAGGTCTCGGAGACTTCAACAGTACCGAGTCCACGGTAACCGCGCGTACGTCCGGCGCCGACAGCTCGACCCGGGCCGATGAATCGGCCCGGGTCGGGAGGCTGTTCGCGAGGTGGGACGGCCGGTCAGCCGAAGACCAGGAGGCTCAGCTTGGAGAAGCCGTAGTCCAGGCCTGCCACGAAGGCCATCACGACCACCACGAAGGTGACCACGACGGCGGTGTAGTTGGTGAGCTCGCCGCGGGTCGGCCAGACGACCTTGCGCAGCTCCGCGATGATCTGGCGGTAGAACAGGGCGGCCCGGGCGAAGAGGCCCTTCTTGGCCCGCTTGCCGGACTTCTTCTGCTTGCCGGACTTCTTCTCGCCCTCAGCCGACGTGGTCTCGGCAGCGCCGTCGGCACCCTCGGGGTTGCCGCTCTCAGGCGTTGCGGTGGAGCCCGTGGTCTCCGTCACTCGTCCTCACCTGAATCCGGGTCCTGCCGAACTTCGCCGCGCACCCGGTTGGGCACGACCAGTCGGCTAGCGGTGCTGATCGGTGCCATCTCCGCATCAAGCCCGCTCACTCCTGTGGAGCGAACGGGCTGAAAACGGATCTAGCAGCAGGGCAAGAGGGACTCGAACCCCCAACCGCCGGTTTTGGAGACCGGTGCTCTACCAATTGAGCTATTGCCCTACGGTGCCTCGCGGCTCCGGTGGCGACCAACCTACCGCATCTCCCCCCGCTGTCTGTACAGGCGGTGAAAGCTCCGGTTTTTCTCGGCGGGCCGTCGAGCAGCGAGTGTACGTGGTCGAGGGGCGTTTGGTCGAACGTCTTCTTCCGGACCGGCCGGTCCGACGGCGGATGTCCGGTCCGGACGGACCTTCGCCGACGAACCGGCGGGGCCGCGATCCGGACGGGAACGTACGGATGCCGATACCCCGATGCCCGGTAGGTCCCGGTTCTGCGACGATGCAGGCATGAGCGCTTCCACCCCGCAGCCCGACCAGTCCATCCGCCCCGCCGACCGCCGGGTCTCCGCCCGGATCGGTGCGATCGCCGAGTCCGCGACCCTCGCCGTGGACGCCAAGGCCAAGGCCCTCAAGGCCGCCGGCCGTCCGGTCATCGGCTTCGGCGCCGGCGAGCCCGACTTCCCCACCCCGGACTACATCGTCGAGGCGGCCGTCGAGGCCTGCCGCGACCCGAAGAACCACCGCTACACCCCGGCGGGTGGCCTGCCCGAGCTGAAGGCCGCGATCGCCGCCAAGACGCTGCGCGACTCCGGCTACGAGGTGGACGCCTCCCAGGTGCTGGTCACCAACGGCGGCAAGCAGGCGATCTACGAGGCCTTCGCGGCGATCCTGGACCCGGGCGACGAGGTCATCATCCCGGCCCCGTACTGGACCACCTACCCGGAGTCGGTCCAGCTGGCCGGCGGTGTCCCGGTGGAGGTCGTCTCCGACGAGACCACCGGCTACAAGGTCTCGGTCGAGCAGCTGGAGGCCGCGCGCACCGAGAACACCAAGGTGGTGCTGTTCGTCTCGCCGTCCAACCCGACCGGCGCGGTGTACACCGAGGCCGAGGCCGAGGCGATCGGCCGCTGGGCGCTGGAGCACGGCCTGTGGGTGCTCACCGACGAGATCTACGAGCACCTGGTGTACGGCGACGCCACCTTCACCTCGCTGCCGGCCCTGCTGCCCGAGCTGGCCGACAAGTGCGTCGTGGTCAACGGCGTGGCCAAGACCTACGCGATGACCGGCTGGCGGGTGGGCTGGGTGATCGGCCCCAAGGACGTCATCAAGGCCGCGACCAACCTCCAGTCGCACGCCACCTCGAACGTCTCCAACGTCGCCCAGCGCGCCGCCCTGGCCGCCGTCGCCGGCGACCTGGACGCCGTCGCCGAGATGCGCGAGGCCTTCGACCGCCGCCGCAAGACCATCGTGCGGATGCTCAACGAGATCGAGGGCGTGTTCTGCCCCGAGCCCGAGGGTGCCTTCTACGCCTACCCGTCGGTCAAGGGCCTGCTGGGCAAGGAGATCCGCGGCCGCCGCCCCCAGACCTCCGGCGAGCTGGCCGCCCTGATCCTGGACGAGGCCGAGGTCGCGGTCGTCCCGGGCGAGGCCTTCGGCACCCCCGGTTACCTGCGCCTGTCCTACGCGCTCGGCGACGCCGACCTGGTCGAGGGCGTCAGCCGGGTCCAGAAGCTGCTCGGCGAGGCCCGCGCCTGACGTCTTTCGTCAATCCGACGTTTGGGATTCACCCGGCACACCGCCCTCTTTCACCCCTTCGGGGGATGGAAAGAGGGCGGTTCCCGTACGGGGGCCGTATACGGCAGTATCGGTGAATGGAACGCCTGTTGAACCCGCGAGACGTCAGGGGCCTCCCGAAGGCCCACCTGCACCTGCACTTCACCGGCTCGATGCGGCCCGCCACCCTGCTGGAGCTGGCCGACAAGCACGGCGTCCGGCTCCCGGACGCGCTCAGCTCCGGCGAACCGCCCCGGCTGCGGGCGACCGACGAGCGGGGCTGGTTCCGCTTCCAGCGGCTGTACGACACCGCCCGCTCGGTGCTGCGGGACGAGGAGGACATCCGCCGGCTGGTCCTGGAGACCGCCGAGGACGAGCGGCGGGACGGCTCCCGCTGGCTGGAGATCCAGGTCGACCCGACCTCGTACGCGCCCCGGCTGGGCGGACTGATCCCCGCCCTGGAGCTGATCCTGGACGCGGTGGAGCACGCCGCCTCGGCGACCGGGGTGGGCATCCGGGTCCTGGTCGCGGCCAACCGGATGAAGTCCCCGATGGACGCCCGGACGCTGGCCCGGCTGGCCGTCCGCTACGCCGACCGCGGGGTGGTCGGCTTCGGCCTCTCCAACGACGAGCGCCGGGGCCTGGCCCGGGACTTCGACCGGGCCTTCGCGATCGCCCGCAACGGCGGGCTGCTGGCGGCCCCGCACGGCGGCGAGCTGTCCGGCCCGGAGTCCGTCCGGGACTGCCTGGACGACCTGGGCGCCGGCCGGATCGGCCACGGCGTGCGGGCCGCCGAGGACCCCCGGCTGATGGAGCGGCTGGCCGACCGGCAGGTCACCTGCGAGGTCTGCCCGTCCTCCAACGTCTCGCTCGGCGTCTACGAGCGCCCCGAGGAGGTCCCGCTGCGCCGGCTCTTCGACGCCGGGGTGCCGCTCGCCCTGGGCGCGGACGACCCGCTGCTGTTCGGCAGCCGGCTGGCCGCCCAGTACGAGCTGGTCCGGGACGTGCTGGGCTTCTCCGACGCCGAGCTCGCCGAGCTGGCGCGGCAGTCGGTGCGCGGCTCGGTCGCGCCGGAGGCCGTCCGCAAGGAGCTGCTGGCGGACATCGACGCCTGGCTGGCGGACGGCCGCGCCCCCACGGAGGCGGCCGCCGTCCCCGCCCAGGAGCCGCCGGGTCCGTCCCGCGTCAGAGCTTGACGCCCACCATCACCGGCTCGTTCACCAGCTCCACCCCGAAGGCCTCGCGGACGCCGTCCCGGATCTCCCGGGCCAGCGCCAGCAGGTCCTCGGCGGTGGCCGCGCCGCGGTTGGTGAGCGCCAGGGTGTGCTTGGTGGAGAGCGTCGCCGGGCCGCTGCCGTAACCCTTGGCGAAGCCGGCCCGGTCGATCAGCCAGGCCGCCGAGGTCTTGGTGCAGCCCTCCGGGGCCGGGTAGGCGGGGGCGTCCTGGGCGCCCGGGCGGGTCCGGAAGGACTCGTACTGCGCGGCCGTGAGCACCGGATTGGTGAAGAAGGAGCCGGCCGACCAGGTGTCGTGGTCCGCCGGGTCCAGCACCATGCCCTTGCCGGCACGCAGCAGCAGCACCGCGTTCCAGGCCGTGCCGACCGCCACCCGCTCGCCCTGCTCGACGCCCAGGTGCCGGGCCGTCTCCGCGTAGCGGACCGGGGTGGAGAGCCCGCCGGCGTCCTCCAGCCGGAACCGCACCCGCAGCACCACGTAGCGGTCCGGATCGGCCTTGAAGCGGCTGTGCCGGTAGGAGAACGCGCACTCGGCGTTCGACAGCACGACCACCTCGTCGGCGGTGCGGTCGTACGCGACCACCTCGGTGATCGACTGCGCGACCTCCTGGCCGTACGCGCCGACGTTCTGCACCGGGGTGGCGCCCGCCGAGCCGGGGATGCCGGCCAGGAACTCGATGCCCGCCAGGTCGTGGTCCAGCACCGTCCGGCGGACCACCTCGGACCAGGTCTCGCCGGCCGCGACCTCCAGCACGGCGCCGTCCAGGGCGAAGCCCTCGGTGGCGATCCGCAGCACGGTGCCGGGGAAGCCGGCGTCGCCGATCACCAGGTTGGAGCCGCCGCCGACGACCAGCAGCGGCTCGCCGGCCGCGTCGGCCTCGCGGACCGCGGCGATCACCTCGTCGTCGGTGTGGGCGGTCACCAGGCGGCGGGCCGGACCGCCGAGCCGCAGCGTGGTCAGCGGGGCGAGGGGGGCGTCGTTTTCTACCAGCACGCCCACCAGCGTACGGGTGGCCGGGACCGACAGGTTCGTACCAGGAATCCGGCATTTCCACGTTTCTGTAGGAAAAGCAAGCCTAGTCGACTGGACTACCACATCTCCCACCAGCTCAAAT
>NZ_JBEZUT010000092.1:0-26893 GCF_040636595.1 Kitasatospora sp. NPDC036755 | reverse complement strand
TCGTACCCAACGAGTCCGCGAGCGAGAAGGGCCCGTACCAGCTGAAGATGGCGATGGCCCTCTCGGTCAACACCTACTTCGTGCAGATGGAGCAGGAGATCGGCCTCTGCGCGGTCAAGCAGATGGCCAACAAGCTCGGCATCAACGCCAAGGCCAGCGGCAAACCCCTGGAGGAGGTCCCCGCGATGGCCCTGGGCGTCGAGGAGATGAGCCCGCTGACCATGGCCAACGTCTACGCCACCTTCGCCGCCCAGGGCACCCACTGCGCGCCGGTCGCCATCAACCGGATCACCACCGTGGAGGGCAAGGACGTGCCCGTCCCGGCGAGCCAGTGCGAGCAGGTGTTCTCCGAGAAGACGGCCCGGGCGCTGAACACCGTCCTGAACGGCGTGACCGAGAACAACGGCACCGGCGCGGCGCTCAACCTGGAGGACAACCGCCAGATCGCCGGCAAGACCGGCACCTCGGACCGCAAGCGGGCCGCCTGGTTCAACGGCTACACCCCGCAGCTCGCCACCGCGGTCTGGCTCGGCGGCCCCAACGGCGGCGTCGAGATGCGCAACTTCACCTACAACGGGAAGTACCACACCGAGGTGTTCGGCGCCGACGGCCCCGGCCCGATCTGGCGCGACGCCATGAACCAGGCCCTGCGCGGAACGCCCAAGCAGTCCCTGCCGATGGCCGACATCCCGGACCCGGCCCCCAGGCCCAACCCGAACGCCACCGGGGGCGCCACCGGCCCCTCCACCACCGCGGGCTCCCCCGCCGGCGCCGGTGCGCCCGACCCGGAGCAGCAGCCCTGACCGCGCACGCCCCTCGCACCACGACGCCCCGCCGAGCAGCCGCTCGGCGGGGCGTTCCCGCTCCGTCGGCCGGGCCACCGGGCGTCGTGCGCGGGGCCGCCGGGGAGGGCGTCCGGCGCAGGAGGTCGGAACGGCCGGCCTCCTGCGCCGAGTCGGTGGGGTTCAGCCCGCCTCGGAGAAGGAACCGGCCAGGGCGGAGGTGCGGGTGAGGACCGCGACCGCGGCCAGGGCGAGGGCGGAGAGTCCCTGGAGGACGGCGTACCAGAGCGGGCAGAGGCCGGGGATCCCGTCGACCGCGACGATGGCGATCGGCAGGACGGTCGAGAGCGTGCGGAGGCGGTCGAAGGCCTGCCGGGAGCCGCCCGCGGCGTCGGAGGCCTTGCGGTGGAGGAAGGGCGCCAGCGCCAGGAAGATCACCCCGCGGATCCACATGAACGGGGTCGTCGGGTGGCCGGTGGCCGCCACGGCGGCGACCGTGCCGAGGACGACGGCGCCGCCCGCCCCGAAGAGCACGATGCACTTCTTCACCGCGGTGAAGCCGTCCTGGTGGGTCGTGGTCGCCATGGTTCTTTCCCCTCCGTGTCGTTGTGGCAACGACGCTACGGAGCGCGCGGACGGCCCGGTATGGACCCAGCCCCACGAAGAGGTGGGTCCAGACCCACCCACCCGGGAACACCGGGCGTGTCCTAGAAGTAGATGAAGGTCCAGAGCTGATTGATGCCGGGCTTGCCGAAGGTCTCGACAGGTTCGACGACCTGCCCGGCCCCCTCTGCCGCCAGGGCCGCGTTCTTGTTCTTCTCGCTCACGATCGTGGTGTGCTCCAGGCCGGTGTCCACGTACCAGCGCTGCGCGATGTTCCCGTCGTTGCACTCCTCCAGGAGCACGGGCCGCCTCACCCCGTCGCTCTTGATGCACCTGCCGGTGTCGTCGGCCGCCTCGATCGTGTAGATCCCGGTCCCTTCATGGCTCTCTCCGACCCTCTTGAACCGCCAGTCCTGGGACTTCGCGCCCAGCTCCGGAGTCTGAGTCGTGACCGCGGTGTCGTCGGGGTGGGCGAGGTTGGTGTCGTACATCTCGTCCTGGGCCTTCGCCTGGAAGGCCACGACAGGCAGCGACGCCGCCGGCGCGTCGTCGCCCGCCGCGGAAGCGGTACCGACCGCCGCAACCGAGAGCACCGCTGCCCCCGCGACCGCGCCGATCCTCCTGCTGATGCTCACGTGACTTCTCCTCGGACGTTCCCCGTGCCCGTGCTCACGGGCGCCGATGCGGGCAGGTCCTCCTGTCCGGTGGAAACGTAGCAACGCGCGGTCCGCCCACGACCCTGCCGGGGCATTGGATCGTCAACAAACAACCTGGATGCCCCAACGGCTCCGGGCCGGACGCCGCGGATCGCCCGGCGTCGGTGGCGGCCGGACCCACCACGCTCGATCGCGGCGCGGGAAGCACGGGCCCCACGGCAGTCGGCGTTCGGGCCCGAGCGGCTCGACTCCCGCCGGACGGGGTCACGCGCACACGGTTCCCGTGTCCTTCCCGACCGACCGGACGGACTCCCGGGATCCCTCCTCCGCACGTGCGAAGGCCCCCGCCCAGGGAAGGGGCGGGGGCCTCGCGGTCGTCCGACGGCTCCGGGTCAGCCGTTGGACGAGCTCCTGGGGGTACCGCCACCGGCGCCGCCGCCACCGAAACCACCGCCGAAACCGCCACCGGAGCCGGCAGCGCCTTCGACGAGCTGGCCGGCGGTGTAGCCACCGTTGGCGTCGGGGGTGCCGACGACGGTCACGCTCTGACCGGGCTGGAGGTCGGCGACCTTGCCCTCCTTGTTGAGCTGGACCTTCGTCGCGTCGCCGGTGGTGACCTTGATGGTGTTGCCGTTGCTGTCGGTCAGGTAGACGGTGGTGCCGTCGACGGCCTTGACGGTGCCCCGCGCGAAGCCGGCCTGCCCGCCCTGCCCCTGCTGGCCCTGGCCGGCCTGGCCCTGGCCCCGGCGGCCGGAGCCGCTCTGCCCGTAGCCGCTCGGGCCCGAGGCCGCGGTCGGCCGGGCGGCGGAGGACTTCCCGCTCCCCGGCGACCCGTGGTTCTGCTGGAACCAGACCCCGCCCGCGAACGCGCCGGTGGCGATCACGCCGCCCGCCAGCACCAGGCTGAGCCAGGGCAGCTTCCGCCGGGGCGGCGCGGCGAGTTCGGCGCTCACGTCCCGCGCGTCCGGCGGGGTGGCGAGCAGGGCGACCTGCTCGGCCGGGGTAGCGGCCTCGACCGTGGCGATCTCTTTGCTCATGGAGTGGGTCCTACTCGTGCCGGAGGGCGTCGATCGGCCGCAGCGAGGCGGCCCGGTTGGCGGGGTAGCTGCCGAAGAACAGCCCGATGGCGACGGCGACGGCGAACGCGCCGAGCACCGATTCGGGGATCACCACCGGCTTGATGCCGACGATGCTGAAGTGCGAGCCGGCGATCCCGGCCGCCACGCCCAACCCCGCGCCGATCACCGACAGCAGCGTCGACTCGGTGAGGAACTGCCCCAGGATCACCGCGCGCGGTGCGCCGAGCGCCTTGCGGATGCCGATCTCCCGCGTCCGCTCGGTGACCGTCACCAGCATGATGTTGGTGATCCCGATCCCGCCGACCAGCAGCGAGATCGCCGCCACCGCGCCGAGCAGCACGGTGAAGGTCCTGGTGGTGCTCTCCCTCGCCGTGAGCAGCGAGGACTGGCTGGTGATCCGGAAGTCCGCCTTGGCCGGGTCGGCGATGGCGTGCGTGCCGAGCAGCACGCGGGTGATCTCGGACTGGGCCGCCGTGGTGCTGTCCGCGGACGAGGCCTGGACCAGGATCTGGTTGACGGAGCCGAAGCCGGTGAAGGCGTTCTGCACCGTCGGCAGCGGGGCGATCACCACGTCGTCCGGGTCGGTGAAGCCGCTGCCGCCCTTGGCCTGGAGCACGCCGACCACGGTGAACGGCGTGCCGCCCAGCACCACGGACCTGCCGACCGGGTCCTCGGTGTCGAACAGCTGCTTGGCCGTCGTCGCGCCGAGCACCGCGACCTTGCGCGAGGCGAGCACGTCGTCGTCGGTGAAGTACTCGCCGTGCGCGACCTTCTGGTTGGAGGTCTCGAAGTACGACGGGTAGGTGCCGACGATCGAGCCGGGGCTGTACGAGATGTTCCCGTAGAGCGCCGTCCCGCTGGTGGTGACCACCGGGGCGACGGACTTGATCGCCCCGGTCGAGGAGTCGCTCGCCAGCGCCTTGGCGTCGGCGACCGTGAGCTTCTTCACCGAGGAGGTGGCCCGGGAGCCGCCACTGGCCGAACCGGAGCTGACCGTCAGCGCGTTGGTGCCGAGCGAGGTGATCGACTCCTTGACCGCCGCCGACGAGCCGTTGCCGACCGCCAGCAGCAGGATCACCGAGGCCACGCCGATCAGCACCCCGAGCATGGTGAGCGCCGAGCGCACCTTGTTGGCGGCCAGGCCGCCGACCGCGAAGCGGAGCGTCTGCCAGAGGATCACGCCGGCACCTCCGCGCCCGCCGGGCCGGCCACGCCCGCCGGCACCTCCGCGCCCGGCGCGAGTTCCGCGTCGGCCGCGTCCAGGAAGGGCGGCGGCCCCTCCACCGGGGCCTGCCGCAGATCGCCCACGATCTGCCCGTCCACCAGCCGCAGCACCCGCTTGGCGTGCCGCGCGACCTCGTCCTCGTGGGTGATCAGCACGACCGTGCGGCCGATGGCGTTGAGCCCGTCGATCAGGGCCAGCACCTCCTCCGTCGAGCGGCTGTCGAGGTTGCCGGTCGGCTCGTCGGCGAGCAGCATCGCGGGCGCCGTCACCAGCGCCCGGGCCACCGCGACGCGCTGCTGCTGGCCGCCGGAGAGCTCGTTGGGCTTGTGCCCGGCCCGCTCGGCCAGCCCGACGAGGGACAGCGCGGCCATCGCCCGGCGGCGCCGCTCGGCGGCGCGGACGCCCGCGTAGGCGAGCGGCAGCTCGACCTGGGCGAGGGCGGTGGTGCGGGGCACCAGGTTGAAGGACTGGAAGACGAAGCCGATCTTGCGGTTGCGGACCAGGGCGAGCTGCTGCTCGTCGAGGTGGCCGACGTCGGTGCCGTCCAGCAGGTAGCGGCCGGAGGTCGGGACGTCCAGGCAGCCGAGGATGTTCATCAGGGTGGACTTGCCGGAGCCGGAACTGCCCATCACGGCGACGTAGTCGCCCTGTTCGATGTCCAGGTCGACGCCCCGCGGCTCGCCGCTCCCGGGATCGGACGGGCCGCGCAGCGCGTGGACGGTGGCGTCGCCGTGCCCGTACGCCTTGGTGAGCCGGCGGATCCGGATCACCGGAACGGGGTGCGCCGGGACGCGCTTGTCGATGACGTGACGCATGACCGGTCTCAGCCCCTGCCGCCGCGACCGGCCCCGCCACCGGCACCGCCGGCGCCCCCGCCGCCACCCGGGAAGACCCCGCTGCCGCCGCCGGAGCCCCGGTTGCCCCCGAGGCCCGGGAAGGAGGCGTTCGGGAAGCCGTTCCCGCCGCTGGTGGTGGGGAGTTCGACCTTGTCGCCCTCCTTCAGTCCGGAGACCACCTGCACCGTGCTGTCGCCCTCGACCCCGACCCCGACGGTGACCCGCTCGGAGGCGCCGTCCGGCTGCACCAGGGTCGCGGTGCGCGAGGTGCCGGTGCCCGAGAGGGCGGAGGTGGGCAGCGAGAGCGCGTTGTCCGCCTCACCGGTGATCACCTGGACGGTGGCGCTGAGGCCGGTGCGCAGCGTGCTGGTGTCGCCGTTCAGCTGCAGCGTGGCCGCGTACTGGACGGCGGCGGAGCCGGCCGAGCCGCCGGAGCCGCTGCTGCTGGGCAGCGGACTGACGGACAGCACGGTGGCGTTGAGCTTGGTGTCGGACTGGGCGTTCAGGGTGACGGTGGCCGCCTCGCCCTTCTTCAGCTTGAGCGAGTCGAGTTCGGAGAAGTTGGCGGTGACCTGCATTCCGGTCGGGTTGGTGAGCACGATGAAGCCGCTCGGGGCGGCCGTCGAACTCGCGCCGGTGCCGCTGGACTTGGTGGTGGCGGTGCCGCTCGCGGTGGCCCCGACGGTGTCGCCCGGCTTGCCGGAGACCGAGGCGACGGTGCCGTCCACCGAAGCGGTCAGGGTCGTCCCGGCCAGCGCCGCCCGGGCGTTGGCCAGGTTGGTCTGCGCGGTGGTGACCTGCTGCTGGGCCTGGGCCACGGCCGCGTCGTCGACCTTGGTGGTGGTGATGGTGGTGGTCTGCGGGGCGGGCGTACTGCTCCCGCCCGCCCCGCGTCCGCCACCCGCGCTGCCGGCCCCGGCGCCGGGAGAGGCGGCGGAGGTGGCGCCCGGCAGCGGCTCGGTGGTCGTGGTGGTGACCCCGGCCTGGGCCTTGGTGAGGTTGGCCTGGGCCGTGGTGAGGGCCGCCTGGGCCGTGTCCACCTGCTGCTGGGCCGCCGTGGTGTCGACGGTGGCGAGCACCTGGCCCTTCTTCACGGCGTCCCCGACCGCGACCTTGACCTCGGTGAGCCGGCCGCCGGTGGTGAAGTCCTGGGCGGCGTCGGTCGGTGAGACCAGGGTGCCGGTTCCGGACACGGTGGCCAGGACGGTGCCCTTGGACACCGTCGCGGTACGGGCCACGGGCTTGGCGGAGGCCGGGCCGGAGCTGCCGCTGACCGTGGCGTACACCAGGGCCGCACCGCCCAGCAGGGCCACGCCGAGCGCGGAGTTGACGAGGACGGCGCCTCGCCGCCGTGGGAGCACCTTCATGCCGGACAGCTTCCCGGCGGGCTCTTGCGCTGCCCTGGGCGGCGGCTGGGAGGAGCCTGACCGGCCGGATCCGGGCATTGCGGACGGATCACCCGTCCCGTGCGGGCGCCTTGGCCGTCCCGTGGGCGGCCGTTGGGCGAACTCCCAGCGGGCTCCCAGCGATCTCCAGCCATCCGGGAGGGTGTTCTGAGGCCGTTCTCACGGAGCCGCGGGGTGTCCGCCCGGAGCCTCCGGCCGCCGGGCGGAAACGCCGCAGGGGCGCACTGGAGGACCAGCGCGCCCCTGCGATCAGCAGCAGGACGTCAGAGCGACTTGCGGAAGGCCTCCGCCACCGCCAGGAAGATCGAGTTGCCCTCGGCCTCGCCGATCGACACCCGCACGCCCTCCGGGAACGGCCGCACGACCACACCGGCCTCGGCGCACGCGGCGGCGAACTCCTGCGAGCGCTCACCGAGCCACAGCCAGACGAAGTTGGCCTGCGAGTCCGGGATCTCCCAGCCCTGGGCGCGCAGCCCGGCCACCACCCGGGTGCGCTCCTCGACCAGCGCCTCCACCCGCTCCAGCAGCGCGTCCTCGGCGCGCAGCGAGGCGACGGCGGCGGCCTGGGCGAGCTGGCTCACGCCGAACGGGGTGGCGACCTTGCGCAGCGCGGCCGCGACCGGCTCGTGCGCGATCGCGAAGCCGACCCGCAGGCCCGCCAGGCCGTACGCCTTGGAGAAGGTGCGCAGCACACAGACATTCGGGCGGTCCCGGTAGAGGTCGATGCCGTTGGGCACCTCGGGGTCGCGGATGAACTCGATGTAGGCCTCGTCCACCACGATCAGGACGTCGCCGGGGACGGCGTCCAGGAAGCGCTCCAGCTCGGCGCGGTGGATCACGTTGCCGGTGGGGTTGTTGGGGTTGCAGACGAAGATCAGCCGGGTGTTCGGGGTGACCGCGGCGAGCATCGCGTCCAGGTCGTGGTCGCCGTTCGCCTTGAGCGGCACCGGGACGGGCGTGGCCCCGGAGACCGTGGCGACGATCGGGTACGCCTCGAAGGAGCGCCAGGCGAAGATCACCTCGTCGCCGGGGCCAGCCGTGACGAGCACCAGCGACTGGGCGATGCCGACCGAACCGGTGCCGGTGGCGATGTGTTCGGCGGGCACCCCGAAGCGCTCGGCCAGCACGGCGGTCAGCTCGGTGACGCCCATGTCGGGGTAGCGGTTGAGCGAACCGGCGGCCTGGACGGCCGTCTCCAGCACGCCGGGCAGCGGCGCGTAGGGGTTCTCGTTCGAGGACAGCTTGAAGGCGTCGGCGCCGGCCGGCTTGCCGGGCTTGTACGTGGGGATGCCGTCGAGGGTCGGCCGAAGCCGCGGGCCCTGCGCTGACGTACCACTGCTCACGGTCGTACTCCGTTTCCAGTTTCGGAACTCTCCGGTGCGCTCGCCCGCCACGGACGGGTTCGCCTCCGTGCCCGGGACCTCGTGACGCGCCCGGACCACCCCGGTCGGGTGCCTTGCACGATACCGATCGGCCCTCACCCGTAGGAGTGAGATGCCCGGTCGGGTTACAGGCTCGGATCAGCCATTCTGCCCCGTTCCTTTGGCACATGTCAGAGGTAAGAGGCCTGGTTTCAGGCGGGTATCGAAGGGGCGCACCCCGGCTCACTCTTGGAGAAACGTATCTCCGGGGGCTCCCGATGCGCCGGTCACAGACCCTTGTCAGGAGCCATACGATCGGTCCGCCATGACAGCAGCAGCCAACCAGAGCGGTCGGCGGCCCACTACCTCACGGCGTCTGGAGCGGGCCGGCATCCGGGATGTGGCAGCAGCCGCCGGAGTGTCGATCACCACGGTCTCCGATGCGCTGAACGGAAAGGGCCGCCTGCCCGACGAGACCCGCAGCCGGGTGCGCGAGGTCGCCGAGCGCCTCGGCTACCGACCCTCCGCGGCCGCCCGCACCCTGCGCACCGGACGGTCCGGCCTGATCGGGCTGACCGTCACGACCTACGGTGAAGAGCCGTTCACCTTCACCGAGTTCGCGTACTTCGCCGAGATGGCCCGGGCCGCCACCAGCGCCGCCCTGGGCCGCGGCTACGCGCTGGTGGTGCTGCCCGCCTCCTCCCGCCACGACGTCTGGGGCAACATCGCCCTGGACGGCACCGTGGTGATCGACCCGCCCGACCAGGACCCCCTGGTGAGCGAGCTGTACCGGTCCGGCGTGCCGGTGGTCAGCGACGGCAAGCCCGGCAACTGCCCGGTCACCGCCTGGGTCGACAACGACCACGAGGCCGCCGTGCTCGGCATCCTCGAACACCTCTCGGAGGCCGGTGCCCGCCGGATCGGCCTGCTCACCGGCACCAGCACCGACACCTACACCCGGCTCTCCACCGAGGCCTACCTCGGCTGGTGCGCCAAGGTCGGGCAGGAGCCGGTGTACGAGACCTACCCCGCGCACGACCCCGCCGCCGGCGCCGTCGCCGCCGACCGGCTGCTCGCCCGCCCCGACCGGCCGGACGCCGTCTACGGACTGTTCGACCCCAACGGCACCGACCTGCTGGCCGCCGCCCGCCGGTACGGCCTGCGGGTGCCGGACGACCTCCTGCTGGTCTGCTGCAGCGAGAGCGACGTCTACGCGGCCACCGAACCGCCGATCACCACGCTCTCGCTCAAGCCGCGCAAGATCGGCACCACGGTGGTCAACCTGCTGATCGACGCGATCGAGGGAGTGGACTCCGGCACCGGCGTCGACATCGCCCGGCTCTTCCCGCCGCGGTTCCGCACCGCTGGCACCGGGCCGCCGCCGGGCACCCTGATGCCGACCGAGCTGATCGTCCGCGCGTCCTCCCAGCGCCGGAGTCCGCGCACCACCGTCAGCCCGCCGCGGCCCCCGGGCGAGGTCTAGGGCGGCGTGTCCCGCGGATCCCCTCCGGGCGGCCGACGCCCTGATCCGACGGGACGCACCGGACGCGCCCCGGACCACCGCACCGGACGCGCCCGAACCACCGCGCCGCCCGGGCGCCGAGGCCGGGGCGCGGGGCCCGGTCAGAGCTGACGAGACCGTACCGAGCCGGGACAAAACGGACCTTGCGGGCCGCCCGGCTGACGCTCCGGAGGATTGGATACCCACCAGGTGACGACGCCGGGAGAGTGGTCTTCCTATGATGGGCGAATGACACCCGAGGACCGCTTCCCCGGGCCCGAGCACCCCCACTCGGGCCCCAGCCACCAGCCGGACCTCGACGTGCTGCCGTACGGCACCTATTACGAACCCGATCCCGCCCCCGGCTATCCAGCGGCCCCCTACGAGGGCGAGGCCTACGACGGGGAGACCTACAGCGGCTACGGCGGAGCCCGCTACCTGGAGCAGCACTGGCCCGCCGACGGCCAGGGCCACACCGTGCACGCCCAGGGGATCGGCATCGACCAGACCCCGGCCTTCTCCCACCAGGGACAGGGCGGCTACGAGGACGGCCCCGGGTACGAGGGGAGCCGGGAGCAGGCCGGGTACGAGGACGGCGCCGGGTACGAGGACGGCCAGGACCAGGCCGGGTACGAGGACGGCCGGGACCAGGCCGGCTACGACGCCCGGGACCAGGGCGGCTACGAGCCCGCCCTGCCCGACCAGCCCTCCCCGGCACTCCGGCTCGCCGGCCGCGACGACCCGCCGACCATCGAGCTCGGCCCGCCGCTCCCCGACCCCGCCGCACCGACCTACCCGTACCCGGCCCCCGGCCCCGGCGAGCCGCCCGGCCCGGTCTACGTCGTCGGCGACGTGCACGGCTACCTGGAGGAGCTGCGCGCCGAGCTGCGCCACCAGGGCCTGATCGACGCCGACGGCCACTGGTCCGCCGGCCGCGCCCGGATCTGGTTCCTCGGCGACTTCACCGACCGCGGCCCCGACGGCATCGGCGTCATCGACCTGGTCATGCAGCTGGCCGCCGAGGCCGCCGCGGCCGGCGGCTACTGCCGCGCCCTGATGGGCAACCACGAACTGCTGTTCCTCGGCGCCGCCAAGTACGGCGACGAGCCCGTCCAGTCCACCGCCGGCACCGCCTCCTTCCTCGCCGCCTGGCGGCTCAACGGCGGCCAGCAGAACGACCTGGACCGGCTGGAGGCGCACCACATCAGCTGGCTCTCCCGGCTGCCCGCCATCGCGCTGGAGGACGGCCACCTGCTGCTGCACTCCGACACCACCGCGTACCTGGAGTACGGCGAGTCCATCCCCGACGTCAACGACGCGGTGCACGGCCTGCTCGCCGACGGCAGCGTGGACGAGTGGTGGGACTGCTTCCGCCGCTTCACCAAGCGGTTCGCCTTCCGCGGCGACGCCGGCCCGACCGCCGTCCACGAGCTGCTGGACACCTACGGCGGCAGCCGGATCGTGCACGGGCACAGCCCGATCCCGTACCTCACCGGCGCGGTGCACAACGACGACGGCCAGCCGCCGCACATCCCCGGCCCGTACGTGTACGCGGACGACCTCGCGGTGGCGATGGACGGCGGCGTCACCATGGAGGGACGGCTGCTGGTCGCCCGGCTGCCCATCGGCTGAGGCACCGGCCGGCCGCCGACCGGTCGTCAACCGACCACCCGTCGACCGCCCGTCGAGGCGCCGACCGGTCGTCAACCGACCGCCTTCGTAGAACAGTTGTTCCCGGCGCCCGGGGCGTCGCACGCGCGCGTCCCGGGGCGCGAAGTTCCGGAAACCGACTGTCAGCGCGGGCGCACCCGCCCCTACCATGAGGCACACCACACCCGGCCGCCCGTCCGGCGGCCCGCCTCCGCGCCCGTTCCGGCGCACCGAGGGCCGCGCGCCCCCGGAGCGCGCCGATCGGGGTCCGCACGAACGGGGTCCCCATGTCCAACCCCCCGCCACTGCTCGCCGAGGACCGCGCGGAATACGAGCGCCTCCTCACGGAAGCCCTGCGCGACCGCGCCGTCCTCGCCGCCCTGCGCGCACCGGGCGCGCTCACCACCGACCAACTGCGCCTCGGCGCGCTGCGCGAGGCCGACCGCGTCAACGCCGCGGCCGCCACCGAGTACACCCACTACACCCGGCTGCGCGAGAGCCTGCACAGCACGCCCCCGCCACCGCCCGGCAGCGGGACGGCCGCACCCGGACTGCTCACCCAGCTGCGCTCCGGGGGAGACGGCGCCGGGCTGTTCCCCGTCCTCACCGTGCTCACCCCGATCCTGGCCTGGGCCGCCGCCCTGCTCCTGCTGCTGGCCGGCTACCTGCTGCGCGCCACCGACCCCGGCCTCGGCCTCGGCCGGTCCCTGGTCACGGTCGGCTGGGTGGCGCTCGCCGCCGGGGTCGCCTCGATGGCCATCGGCATCGTCGGACTGCTGCTCACCGCCCTGCGCGACGGCGCCACCACCACCCCGGCCGGCACCGACCCGGAGCTCACCGCCGAACTCGGCGACGCCCACCGCGAGTGGCGCACCGCGCTGCGCGAGCGCGGCCTCCTCCCGTACCTGCTCGCCGCGTTGCCGCCGGTGCCCGGCCCGGACACCCGGGCCGGGCGCGACGGCCCCGACTTCAGCAGCCCCGACTTCACCGGGCCCGACTTCAGCAGCCCCGACTTCACCGGGCCCGGCTACAGCCCGCCCGCGTTCACCAGCCCCGGCGCCGACGGGCCGACCGGCCCCGAGGGCCGCGCTCCCCGCCCCGCCGCCTTCACCCCGCCCGACTTCACCGGCCCCGGGTACACCCCGCCCGACTTCACCGGGCCCGACGAGGTCCGCTGAGCCCTCCGCGCCCCCGGCGCCGCCCCGCCCGCCCGGTCACCCGTCGGCCACCACGCACAACGGCGCCGCCTCCGCGGCCGCCTCGGAGGCGATGTCCGCGGCCGCCCGGACGAAGGCGAGGACCCGGGCCGTGGAGTTGCTCTCCAGCCAGACCGGGCCGCGCTCGATCGGCGGCGCGTCGTGGATCGGCACGTACGCCACGTCCGGGCGCGGGTAGTAACGGCGGGAGTGCTCGCCGACCGGCAGCACACCGCGGCCCATCGCGACCAGGCTGAGCATCTCCGAGAAGGTGCTGCCGGACGGCCCCTTGGGCACCGGGCGGCCGGCCGGGGTGCGGTCGGGCGTGCGGTCGCGCTTGAAGCCCGCCGAGGTGACGGCCGGGAACTGCACCACCGGGTGGTCGGCGAGCACCTCGACCGACACCGAGCGCTCGGCGGCCAGCGGGTGCCCGGCGGCCACCGCGAGCACCCGCCGCTCGCTCAGCAGCACCGGCCCCCGGGCCATGCCGTCGAACGGGAAGGAGGCGACCAGGACGTCGATCGAGCCGTCCTCCAGGCTGGACCGGGAGTTGGAGAGCTGCACCTCCCGCACGTCCACCCGGCACTCCGGGTGCCGCTCACCGAACAGCGTGACCGCCCTGAGCAGCACCGGTGCCGTCCACTCCCCGAGGAACGCCACCCGGAGCTCCCCGGTGACGCCCCGGCCCGCGTCCTCCGCCCGGCGCAGCGCCGCCGCCATGGCCGCCGCCACCGGGACCAGGTCGTCGACCAACCGCCGCCCCACCGCCGTGATGCGGACCGACCGGCTGGTGCGGTCGAAGAGCGGCCCGCCGATCCTGCGCTCCAGCTTCCGCACCACCTGGCTGACCCGCCCGGTGGTCAGGTGCAGCCGCTCGGCCGTCCGGCCGAAGTGCAGTTCCTCGGCCAGCGCGAGGAGCACCTCGATCTCCAGCCGTTCCAGCATCCGCCCCACCCCTCGATCGTTGAACCAGGCTCAACGATCGTACGGCGATCGCGCGTTGATCACGCCTCCGACCTGGAGGATCGTGGACCACGCCACCAGCGGAGCACCGGAACGGAGCCGATCCCCATGCGCGTCACAGCCTTCGACCACCTCGTCCTCAACGTCGCCGACGTCGAACGTTCGCTGGCCTTCTACACCGGCCTCCTCGGCCTGGAGCCGGTCCGCGTCGACGAATGGCGCGCCGGCAAGGTGTCCTTCCCGTCCGTCCGGGTCGGCCCCGGGACCATCATCGACCTGGCCGTCGGTCCCCGCCACGAGTCCAACGTCGACCACTTCTGCCTCACCGTCGAACCCCTCGACTGGCAGGAGGTCATCGACGCGGGCACCTTCACCGTCCTCGAGGGCCCCGTCCCCCGCTTCGGCGCCCGCGGCACCGCCACCTCCGTCTACGTCCGGGACCCGGACGGCAACACCGTCGAACTCCGCTGGTACCCGCAGGACGCCGTCGGCTGAGCGGTGCCCGCCCCGGACCCACGGGGGTGGACCGGGGCGGGCACCGCGAAACACCGCCGGGGGAAGGTCAGTTCCGGCCGGCGAGGTGCTCCACCAGCCGGTCGAAGCTGGAGTTGAGCCCCGCCTCGGCCTCCGGGCCGCGGAACATCTCCGGCACGTCGACCTGGTGCAGCACCACCCGGGTACGGCCCTCGCCCAGGTCGGTGAAGGTGAGGGTGGAGCGCATCCCCGAGCCCTCCTCCAGCATCGTGAAGGACTCCCCGGCCCGGAACTCGACGATCCGGGCCTTCAGCGGGTACCGCTCGCCCGTCCCGTCGATCACCATGGTGCTGTCGTAGCGCCCGCCCTCCTCCGCCTCGATGGCCACGGTCTCCAGCGGCACGTGGGTGCCGACCGGACCCCAGAAGCGGACGAACCGCTCCGGCTCGAAGTACGCCTCGAACGCGGCGGCCGGGGCACCGGGCAGCTCACGGGTGATGGTCAGCTCGCCCAGGTTCTCGGTCATCTCGGTGTCTCCTCGGTGGTCGCACGATCGCTTGCACGGGGGTAGACCGGGGCCGCGCCGAAAACTCATCGCTCCCCGCGAAGAATTCTCGGCAGTCACCGCGCCGACGACTGCGCGGGAGGTCGACCAGGGGCCTCCTCCGCGGAGCCGCGCCGATCAGGGGCGGGCCGAGGCGAAGACCTCGACCTCGCACTTTGCCGCACCGCTGCGTTCGATCCTCGCGTCGCTGGTGACCAGCGGTACGCCCAAGGCCTCCGCCAGGGCGACGTACTGGGAGTCGTAGGCGCTGAGGTTGGCGTGCAGCGTCTTCACCCGGTCCCAGAACGGCAGGGTCTCCCGTTTGGCGATGGGAAGCATCCGGTATGCGGCGACCGCCCTCTCCGCCTCCTTCTCGGTCAGCTTGCCGCCACGCCGCATGCCGAGGAGGGCCGACTGGATCTCGTAGTCGAGGAGAGTGGGAGCGTAGACGTCCCCGGCCCCGGCCACCCGGTTGCGGATGAGCTCCCCGTCGGAACCCGGGGCAGGAATGACGAGGAGCCGCCCCGAGAGGCGGGAGCTCTCGGGGCGGCGCCGGGTGCGGTGGGTCAGTCGGCCAGCGGGAGGTAGACCCGGTTGCCCTGGGCCGCGAACTCGGCGGACTTCTCGGCCATGCCGGCCAGGGCCTCGGCGTCGAACTCGGTGCTCACGGCCGTGGAACCGTCGCCGTGCTCGTCGCGGATCTTCTGGGAGATCTTCATCGAGCAGAACTTCGGGCCGCACATCGAGCAGAAGTGCGCGGTCTTGGCGGGCTCGGCGGGGAGGGTCTCGTCGTGGAAGGCGCGGGCGGTCTCCGGGTCGAGGGCCAGGTTGAACTGGTCCTCCCAGCGGAACTCGAAGCGGGCGTCGGAGAGCGCGTCGTCCCAGGCCTGGGCACCGGGGTGGCCCTTGGCGAGGTCGGCTGCGTGGGCGGCGATCTTGTAGGTGATCACGCCGGTCTTGACGTCGTCCCGGTTGGGCAGGCCCAGGTGCTCCTTGGGGGTCACGTAGCAGAGCATCGCGGTGCCCCACCAGGCGATCATCGCGGCACCGATGCCCGAGGTGATGTGGTCGTAGCCGGGGGCGACGTCCGTGGTCAGCGGGCCGAGGGTGTAGAACGGCGCCTCGTCGCAGATCTCCTTCTGGAGATCCATGTTCTCCTTGATCTTGTTCATCGGGACGTGGCCCGGGCCCTCGATCATCACCTGGACGTCCCGCTCGCGGGCGATCCGGCCGAGCTCGCCGAGGGTCTTCAACTCGGCGAACTGCGCCTCGTCGTTGGCGTCCGCGATCGAGCCCGGGCGCAGGCCGTCGCCGAGCGAGAAGGTGACGTCGTAGCTCGCGAGGATGTCGCAGAGCTCCTCGAAGTTGGTGTAGAGGAAGTTCTCCCGGTGGTGCGCCAGGCACCAGGCCGCCATGATCGAGCCGCCGCGCGAGACGATGCCGGTCTTGCGGCGCGCGGTGAGCGGGACGTAGCGCAGCAGCACGCCGGCGTGGACGGTCATGTAGTCGACGCCCTGCTCGCACTGCTCGACGATGGTGTCCCGGTAGACCTCCCAGCTCAGCTCCTCGGCCTTGCCGTCCACCTTCTCCAGGGCCTGGTAGAGCGGCACGGTGCCGATCGGCACCGGGGAGTTGCGCAGGATCCACTCGCGGGTGGTGTGGATGTTGCGGCCGGTGGAGAGGTCCATGACGGTGTCGGCGCCCCAGCGGGTGGCCCAGGTCATCTTCTCCACCTCCTCCTCGATCGAGGAGGTGACGGCCGAGTTGCCGATGTTGGCGTTGATCTTGACCAGGAAGTTGGTGCCGATGATCGCCGGCTCCACCTCCGGGTGGTTCACGTTGACCGGGATGACGGCCCGGCCCCGGGCCACCTCGGCGCGCACGAACTCGGGCGCGAGGCCCTCGCGCAGCGCCACGAACTCCATCTCCGGCGTCACCACGCCCCGCTTGGCGTAGGCGAGTTGGGTCACGGCCACCCCGCCGCGGGCGCGCAGCGGGCGGCGCGGACGGCCGGGGAAGACGGCGTCCAGGTTGCGCAGGTTCCCGCCCCGCGGCGAGGTGTGCTTGATCCCGTCGTCCTCGGGGCGCGGCTCGCGGCCGTCGTACTCCTCCACGTCCCCGCGCTGGCGGATCCAGGCGTCCCGCAGGGCGGGCAGGCCGCGCCGCACGTCGGGCTCGTAGGACGGGTCGGTGTACGGGCCGGAGGTGTCGTACAGCGGGACGGTCCTGCCGTTGGTGAGCTGCACCTCGCGGTACGGGACGCGCAGGTCGGGGCGCGAACCCTCGCGGTGGGCCTTGCGCCAGGCCGGGGTCGGGTACCCGGTGCGCTCGCTGCTGGGGGCGCCCTGGGCAGACTGCGGCTGTGCTTCGAACGTGGTCATCGGACCTCTACTCCCTACGCCGGCATTACCCGGTCAGGTTCCTGCGGTCGACGCAGCCGTCGGTCCGTCCGTCGACGTCCCGGTCAGCGTCCTCTCAGCCCGGTGCTCCGAGCTCCCGCGTCGCAGGCGGTGTTGCCTGCACACGACGTCCAACACCGTAGCGAGCGGATCGCCGCAGGTCCAGAACGCCCCCCGGCCGCCCGGCCTTCCGCCCAGGGGCACCCCGCGGCCGGAAACGTCCGACCCCACCCCCATAATTCTCACCAATGCTCCGCAGACACTCCATCAGGTCGGGCACGGCCCACCCGGGTCGGGCACGGGCGGGAGTGTCGCGGCTTTGACGACTCTTGGGGGAGAAGTACACCGTGCGTATCCGTCACACGGCCGGTCTGAGCGCCGCCGTGGTCTCCGCCGTGGTGGGCCTGCCGCTGCCCGCGATGGCGGCCGAACCGGCCACCATCCTGTACGTCCAGGGCTCCAACGGCGCCTGCACGAACAGCGGTCAGGGCACCCAGACCCAGCCGTTCTGCACCATCCAGGCCGCCGCCGACCAGGCGCTGCCGGGCCAGACCGTGGAGGTCGCCCCTGGCACCTACGCCGAGGACCTGGTCATCAAGCGCTCCGGCGAGCCCGGCAAGCCGATCACCTTCCGCGGGGGCGGCAGTCTCCTCGAGCGCAAGTCCTTCCCGGTCATCAGCAGTGCGCAGAAGCAGCCGGTGAAGATGTCCGGCCGACACGACATCGTGTTCTCCGGCTTCAACCTGACCCACTTCGAACTCGACGCCGTCAGCCGGGTCGAGCTCTCCGGCAACTGGATCCAGCAGCCGAACGGCGACATCTTCCGGCCGGCCGTCAGCATCACCGGCGCCAGCGACGGCGTCCGGGTCGAGCGCTCGCTCGTCAGCCTGCCCCACGGCGGTGTGAAGGTCGGTCCGGGCGCCACCGGGACGGTGATCGCCGGCAACGACTTCAGCTCCACCTTCGGGTCGGCCGTGTCGGTGACCGACGCGCCGAACACGGTCATCACCCACAACACCGTGCGCTACCAGTGGAACGTGTCGACCGCGATCGAGCTGGCCGGCGCGTCCCACCACGCGACGATCACCAACAACCTGGCCGACAAATCCGTCGTCCAGGTGTCGGCGGGCTCGACCGAGGGCACCGTCCTCGACTACAACACCGTCGAGTCCCCCCTTCCCGGTAGCACCCCCGTCTACAAGTGGGGCGGCACCGACTACCTGGAGGCCCCGCAGCTGAAGGCCGCGACCGGCCAGGGCGCCCACGACCTGAACCCGTACTCGATGAGCTTCGACTTCGACCAGTTCCCGTTCTCGGTCCCGACGGCCGCGCTCGACACCTGGCAGCCCGGCATCGTGGTCGACTCCGCCGGTCCCGACGTGCCCGGCACCCCGGCCGTCGACCTGTTCGGCCACCGCCCGATCGACCACCCCGACGCCCCCAACGCCGGCCCGAACGGCGCGTTCCGCGACCGCGGCGCCCACGAGGTCGTCGGCTCCTTCAAGGCCGACCTCAAGGTGACCCCGGAGAGCGACTCCGACCCGCTGGCCGTCCGGATCGACGCCAACCCCGTCATGCCGACGCGGATCGCCAACTACTCCTACGACTTCGGCGACGGCACCACGGCCTCGGGGCCCGACCGCCCCGTCGAGCGCCACGTGTACGCCAAGCCCGGCAACTACACGGTGAAGCTCACGGCCACCGACGAGCTCGGTGCCACCCTGACGGACCAGCGGTGGTTCAGCGTCGACTACACCCCGGCCGGCTACACCGCGATCGCGCCGACCCGCGTCCTGGACACCCGTGAGGCCGGCAGCCGCTACCCGCGGCTCGGCCCCGGCGAGACCATCGACCTGGACGTCCGCAAGCCCGGCTCCGGGACCCTGGTGCCCGCGGGCGCCACCGCCGTCGTGCTCAACCTGACCGCGACCGAGGGCACCGCCAACAGCCACCTGGACGTCTACCCGTCCGCCGCCGCCCGGCCGACCACGTCGAACGTGAACTTCGGCCCCGGCCAGGACGTCGCCAACCTGGTGACCGTCCCGATCGGCCCGGACGGCAAGGTCGTGGTGCGCAACAACGCGGGCACCGTGCACGCCGTCGCCGACGTCCTCGGCTACTTCACGGCCGCCGCCCCCGACCGCTACACCTCCGTCGCCCCGGCCCGGCTGCTCGACACCCGCTCCGACGCCACCCCGCTGACCGGCGGCACCCCCCGACGCCTCCAGGTGGCCGGCACCGGCGGCGTCCCGGCGGGCGCCACCTCCGCGGTGCTCAACGTCACCGCCACCGAATCCGCCTCGGCCGGCTTCGTCACCGTCTACCCCGGCGGCACGGCGCGCCCCGCGGCCGGCTCCAACCTCAACACCGCGCCCGGCCGGAACATCGCCAACCAGGTCGTCGTCCCGCTCGGCGCGGACGGCAGCATCGAACTGTTCACCAACGCCGCGAGCTCCCACCTCGTGGTGGACGTCTTCGGCTACTACAGCCCGGACGGCAAGGGCCTGTTCACCCCCGTCACCCCGACCCGCCTGCTGGACTCGCGGGGCAACGTCACCTTCGCGCCGTTCACCAGCCAGCGGGTCTGGCGCGTGCCCGCCGGCGCGAGCGCCGCGGTGGTCAACCTGACCGCGACCGGGACCCTCGGGGCCACCCACCTCACCGCGTGGGCCACCGGGACGGCCAAGCCCGACACCAGCAACCTCAACGCCACCCCCGGGATGGACGTCTCCAACCACACCACCATCCCGGTCAGCCCCGAGGGCACGTTCGAGATCGCCAACCACGCCGGCACCACCGACGTGATCGCCGACCTCTTCGGCTACTACCGCAACCAGTAGCGGCCGCCCGGAGGCCCGTCCCGTCGACCGGAGCACACGTCGGCGGGGCGGGCCTCCGGCGTTCCCCAGGCCGCCGCGGGAACGCCCGAGGCCCGGCTCCCCCAACACGGGGACCGGGCCTCAGGGCGGCGTTGCGGGGGCGGTCGGTCAGCTCCTGGCGGCCTTCTTCACCAGGACCACCACGGCGGCGGCGATGCCGACCACCACCAGCGCCTTAATCACGATCGAGAGCAGTGCGCCGACGACGCCGAACACGAACGCGAAGACGTTCCAGGCCAGCACCAGGACCAGCACCGGGATGACGATGTTGCGCACCCAGGAGGGCAGCGACTTCCAGAGCTCAGCCATGTCGGTTCCTCTTCTCCCCTCGGGTCGGCCGCCGTCCGGTGCCGCATCCCGCTTGCTTTCGGTACTTCGATCGTACGGTGGTGCGAGTAGCGGAACGAGGCCCTACGGCCCGGAGAGAACCCCGAGATCCCCCCGACCCCGGTCCCCCGGGTGACCCCCGAAGAACGCGGGGATCCGCCTGCCGTCCGGGCCCGGCCCGGACGCCCCGTGGATACCGCGGCATCCGGAACCACCCGTGCACCAGCCTCACTTGGGGGAACCGGGCCCTGCGCACCCGTCGTACCGCCACCCTGGCCTTCCCGGCCGTCCTCACCCTGACCTGCCGGGTTCCGCCGTGTCCCCGGCCTCGCCACCCCGTCCACTGTGCCGCTCCGTCGGCCCAGCCCAGCCGGCAAGCCGCCGGCAGCGTCCCGACGGCGCCGGCGGCGGCCCGGAATTCCTCCGCCCGGGTACAACCCCCGGCGTTCCCAGACGTCCAACCAGTGCCGGAAGCAAACCCGTCCGGCACCGTCGACCTGGGGGAATCCGAATCATGCGGGCCAGAACAGCCCTGTCCACAGCCGCCCTGGCGGTGCTCACCCTCACCACCGCGGCCCTCGCCACCGTCCCGGCCGCCGCCGCACCCGTCACCGCACCGGCGGCCACGACCGCCGCGGACGTCACCGCACCGGCCGGATTCGTCGGGATGGCCCCGACCCGGATCCTGGACACCCGCGACTACAGCAAGGTCCCGGAGACCCGTACCGCCCGGCCGGTGCAGGCCGGCGAGTACTACTCGACCCCGATCGCCGTGGGCTGCCACAGCCACCCGCCGCAGGAGTGCTACGGCGTGATCCCGTCCGACGCCACGGCCGTGGTGGTCAACGTGACCGTGACCAACCCGACCGCCGAGGGCTTCGTCTCACTCGGCTCCGCCCCCGGCGCGCCGGGCACCAAGCCCGCCACCTCCAGCGTGAACTTCGCGCCCGGGCAGACCGTCTCGAACCTGGTCACGGTCGCGACCGGCCCGGTCAGCCGCTGGGTCCCGTGGCTCACCGTCTACAACAACGCGGGCACCACCGATGTCGTCCTCGACGTGGTCGGCTACTACCGGACCGCGGCGACCGACAAGTACGCCCCGCTGCGCCCGACCCGGATCGCCGACAGCCGGACCGACGGCACCGACCGGCTCAACACCAACTCGGTGCGCAGCTACCAGGTCGCCCGCCCCGAGCTGGGGACGGAGAACGCCAGCGCGGTGGTCCTCAACGTCACCGCCGTCGACGGCTACTGGGACAGCTACCTGACCGTGTACCCGAGCGGACGGCCCCGGCCCGACGGCTCGAACCTCAACTTCCCGGTGAGCACGACGGCCTCGAACCGGGTCGTGGTGCCGGTCGGGGCGGACGGCAGGATCGACGTCTACAACCACGTCGGCGGGGTGCACGTCATCGTCGACGTGGTCGGCTACTTCGGCCCCTCCGGCACCGGCCTGTTCAGCGCGCTGAAGACGCCGGTGCGGAGCTTCGACTCCCGGGTCGGGGGCGGGCCGGTGCCGGGGTCGGGCACCGTGCGGGTCCAGGCCGTCCCCACGGACGGCTCCGTGCCGAACGCCGTCGGCGTCGAGGCCAACGTCACGGCCACCGACGTCGTCGCGGACGGCCACCTCATCGTGTTCCCCGGGCCGGGCCTGCCCACGGACACCTCCACCGTCAACGTGACGACGGGGCGGACCACCTCCAACTCGGCGACCACCGCGGTCGCCGCCGACGGCACCTACTCCATCCACAACCACGGGGCCGACCTGGACGTCATCGCCGACGTGACCGGCTACTACGTCACCGGCTGACCCGGCGCCGCCCGCCCGCCCGTCGTCGTCCGGGCCGCCCCGGACGACGGCGGGCGGGCCGTTCCCGGCGACGAGCGGGCACCCGCGCGGATCAGACCGGCCAGCGCTCCCCGCGCCAGGCCGCGTCCCAGAACATCCACTCGTAGCGCGAGGTGGTCACGAAGTGCTCGACCACCTTGCGGCGCTCGGCCGCGGACAGTTCCGCGCCCAGCCGGTCGGTGAGCGCCAGCACCCGGCGGACGACCGACTGGAAGGCCTCGTCGCCGTAGGTGGAGATCCACTTGGCGTACAGCGGGTCGGGCGAGCCCTGGGCGAGCAGCGCCTCGCCGACCCGGGCGTAGATCCAGTAGCAGGGCAGCACCGCGCCGACCGCCTCGGCGAAGGACCCGCCGTACACGGTGGCCAGCAGGTAGCTGGTGTAGGCCCGGGTGGTGGGCAGCACCGGCTCGTCGGCGGCCTGCGCCGCGCTGCCGCCGAAAGCGGTCAGGAACTCGGCGTGCATGCCCTGCTCGGCGGCCAGCGCGCCGACCGCGTCGTCGGCGAAGGCCCGGACGTCCTCCTCGCCGGGGGCCTTGGCGGCGCAGACCGCGAGCGCGCGGGCGTAGTCGCGCAGGTAGTGCGAGTCCTGGACGACGAAGTGGCGGAAGGCCTCGCGCGGCAGGGTGCCGTCGGTGAGCCCGGCCAGGAAGGGGTGGGCGAGGATCTCGGCGTACACCGGCTCGATGGCCGCCCAGAGTTCTTCGGTCAGCGTCTTGGTGCTCATGACGCGACCCTAACCGGCGCGCCCCGGCGCCGGGCGGCTCAGTCCTCCGGCGGGGAGAACACCACCAGCACCCGCAGTTCCTCGGTGATGTGGTGGAACCGGTGCGGGGTGCCGGCCGGCACGTACACCACGGTGCCGCGCCCGACCGTCGCGGTCTCGGTGCCGACGGTCAGTTCGGCGCGGCCGCTGATCACCTGGTAGATCTCGTCCTGGTCGTGCGCGGTCTGGGTGTCGGTGTCGCCGGGGGCGAGCGCGTACAGTCCGGCGGACATCCGCGGCTCGCGCAGGAACCGCAGGTACGCACCGTCGTTGGCCGCCCGTTCGGCGTCCAGTCCGTCGAGCCGGAAGAGCTTCACCGCCGCCGTCCTCCCTCGTTCCCCGGGCCCTGGCGGGCCGTAGCAGGCCAGGGGCATTCAACACCACCCGGCTGCGTGTGTTCCGCCGGGGAGAGGTTCCTGACAGGCTTGGGCGGCATGAAGGGATTCGTCATCAAGATTCTGATCAACGCGGCGGCCATCTGGGTCGCCGCCTGGATCGTCAGCGGCATCCAGCTCGCTCAGGGCAAGGCCGACTGGCAGCACAAGGCGTTGACGGTACTCGGCGTCGCCGCCGTCTTCGGCGTGGTGAACTGGCTGATCAAGCCGGTGGTCAAGCTGTTCTCGTTCCCGCTGTTCATCCTCACGCTGGGCCTGATCACCTTCGTGATCAACGCCCTGATGCTGATGCTCACCTCCTGGGCCTCCGGGAAGCTGAGCCTGGACTTCCACGTGACCAACTTCGGTTCGGCGCTGGTCGGTTCACTGATCATCAGCCTCGTCGCGTGGGGCCTGCACCTGGCCCTGGACGACGACTGACCGGTGTCGTGCGGACGGCCGGAAGGGGCCCGCACCCGGGTGTTTCCACCGGGTACGGGCCCCTTCGTCGTTCCCGCGCGCGCCGACGGGAGCGCTCACCCGGCGTTCTCGCGCCCCTTGAGCAGGTCCGCGAGCTGGGCGTCGATGTCGTGTCCGGTGAACTCCTGGCCCATCGGCACCAGCCGGTCGGTCCGGGCCAGGAAGGCGATCAGCGGCGCGGAGGAGGCGCACAGCAGGGCGTCGCCGTCGGGGGAGTGCAGCACGATGCGGACTTCCGAGAGCTCTTCGCCGACCGGGCGGATGTGCACGTCGCCCTCGCCGGCCGGCCCGCTGATCCCGTCGAGCAGCAGTTCCCGGGCGAAGTACCAGGTGACCGGGGCGTCACCGGGCAGGTGGAAGGTGAGTCGGACGGCGTACGGGTCGTCGGCCTCGTACGCCAGGTCGACCGGGATGCGGAAGGAGAGCTCGTGCGAGACCACGAGGTTCATCACCAGGTGACCCTGGACTGTGCTGTGCTGCATGGCGCCAGTACCTCTCGTTCTGCCCGCGCCGTCGGTGAGCTGGTCCGATGGCGGCCGGACATGTTTTCGACGGTTTTTGTGACGGTTTATGCAACCAATCCACGTTCGATCATCATCGTCCACGTTTGGGGATGTAGTGGACAAGGTGTGCTTTTTCAAATGGTGAACGAGCCGGGGCTGGTCCAGACCAAGTGGTGTCAGAAGATGAACGACGGGCTCATCGCCCCGACGCCGCGCCGCAGTTGGCGCGCGGCGACGGCCAGCCGGTCCACCTGCTCGACCGGGAGCGACAGGGCCATCGTGGCGACCACCGGGCCTATGGTGATCGGGACGGCCGCGCAGACCGTGCCGAGCGCGTACTCCTGACGCTCCAACACGGGCATGGTCGGCCGCAGCGAGGCGAGCCGGCGCAGCACGGCGGTCTCGCCGGTGAGGGTGGACGGGGTGAGTCCGGTCGGCGGATGCCGGGCGAGGTGGTCGCGGCGCTCGTCCTCGGGCAGTTGGCCCAGCAGGCACTGGCCGATGGCATGGGCGTGCGCGGTGGACCGGAAGTCCGCCCAGGGCTCCACGGCGGGCCGGCCCGGATCCTCCACCACGTCCACCAGGTGGACCTCGCCGTCCCGGTAGAGCGCGAAGTAGACGGCCGCGCCGAGCTCGTCCCGTAACGACTGCATCCGGGTGCGCAGGTCGGGATCGCCGGACCGGGCTCGGGAGCGGGCTATGCCGTCGAGCGCCTCCCCGTGGAAGAAGCGCCCCTCGGAGCGCCGCAGGTAGCCCTCGTGGGCCAGGGTGCGCAGCAGGTGGTAGGCGGTGCCGAGGGGCAGTTCGGCGGCCCGGGCCAGCTGCTTGGCGGTCGCGCCCTGCCGGAAGCCCCCGACGGCCTCCAGCAGCCGCAGCGCCCGCTGGACGGAGCCGATCAGGGTCGGTCCGCGGTCCACCGCGGTGCGCTGCGGCGCGGCCGGTCCGGCCTCCTGCCCGATTCCGAACGGTTGTGCGATCCGATCCATGTCACCCAACCCCCAGCAGCCCGAGTCCCTCGTGCGGGTCCGTGCCCAGAGCGGGCATGCGGAACGAAACCTTCGATTTGCCCGATAGCTGCTCATTGCAGCACAACGGAACCCCGAACGGATGCACCCGACCGGGTCGGCGTTTCGACCCGGTCCCGGCGCGTTTCGACCCGTTCCCCTGGTTTCGCCCCCTCCCCGGCGCGGGAGACTCCCGCACAACGCGCCAGTCCCGGAGGTGGCCATGGGCCCCGACAACACCACCCCGCCGCCGCGCCCGGTCGTGAAGCGCACCGCGCGGGCGATCCTGCTGGAACTCGACCCGGACGACCCGTACGGCCCGGCCTCGATCGTGCTGATCCGCCGGGTGCGGCCGGACGCGCCGCACCCGTACTGGATCACCCCCGGCGGCGGGGTGGAGCGCGAGGACCGCACGGTGGTCGAGGCGCTGCACCGCGAGGTGGACGAGGAACTCGGCGGCAAGATCGTGGACGTGGTGCCCGCCTTCGTCGACACCATCAGCCACCCCCTCCCCCCGGCCACCGCCGAAGGCCCCGCCACGACCGACGGCACCCCGCCGCACCCCCACGGGGTCAAGGTGCAGCACTTCTTCGTCTGCCGGCTCGCCTCGATGGACCTCAGCCGGCGGCACGGGCCCGAGGTGACCGACCCCAACGGCGAGTACGAGGTCGTCCGGCTGCCGTTCACCCGCGAGGGCGTCACCTCGGTCAACGTGGTGCCGCCCCGACTGCGGGCGTACCTGGCGGCCAACATCGAGGGCATCCGCGCGCTCCTCGCGCCCGACCTCGGGTGATCAGCCGACGGCCGGGCCACCGACCGGGTCGTGCCGGATCCACTCGGCCGCCACCCCGGCCCGCCGCAGCGACTCCACCCCCCGCCGCACCATCGCGGGCGGCCCGCTGAGCACCGCCTCCCGGCCCGACCACGGGCCGAACCGGCCCACCACCTCCGGCAGTTCACCGGTCAGCGACCCGCCCGGCAGCAGACCTCCGGCCGTCGACCCTCCGGCCGGACCGGCTTCGGAGAGCACCGGACGGACCGTCAGCCACGGGTGTCGCGAGGCCAGTTCGCGCAGCGCGCCCAGCTCGTACAGCTCCTCGGCCCGGCGGGCCCCGTAGAACACCTCGACCCGGCGGCCGGGCACACCGTACTCGGCGGCCTCCTCGACCAGGGCCCGGACCGGCGCGATGCCGGTGCCGCCGCCGAGGCAGAGCAGGTCCCGGCCGGCCGTGTGGTCGACGGTCATCTCGCCGGCCGCCGGTCCGAGCCGCAGCACGTCCCCGGGCACGGCCCGGTGGACCAGGGCGTTGCTCACCCAGCCCGCCTGGACGGCCTTGACGTGGAAGGTCAGCAGCCCGTCCCGGCGGGGCGCGCCGGCGAAGGAGTAGTGCCGCCAGACCCGCGGCCACCAGGGCGTCTCCAGCACCGCGTACTGCCCGGCCCGGAACGGGTACGCCTGGTCCGGCCGGACGGTGATCGCCGCGACGTCCCGGGTGCGGCGCTCGTGCCGGACGATCTCGCCCTGCCACCAGGGCGGCGAGGTGCGGGCGTCCTCCTCGGCGGCCTCGATCATCACCGCGGCGATCATCCGGTAGGCGCGGCGCCAGGCCGCCTCGGCCTCGGCGTCCCAGCGGTCGCCCGCGTACCGGGCCAGCGTCCCCACCAGGCACTCCTCCACCGCGGCGTAGTGCCCGGCCGACGTGCCGTACCGGCGCTGGCCGCGGCCGAACTCGGCCAGCATCGCGCGCAGGGCCGCCGGCCGGTCGATCTCGCGCACCACGTCCACCAGAGTGCGGAACAGCAGGGCGCGGTGGACGTCCATGGCCGCGGGGAAGAACGGGCGCAGCTCGGGGAAGCGCAGGAAGAGCAGCGCGAAGAAGTGCGCGGTGGCCCGGTCGGCGACCGGTTCGACGGCGGCGAGGCCGGCCCGGACCAGCTCGGCGTCCCGGGCGGTGAGCGGGGACTGCCCGGCTGCGGACACGGCCCGCACCGCCATCGAAGAACTGGGCGATGCCGTCTGTGCACTGGGGTTCGTCGTC
>NZ_JBEZUT010000091.1:0-27008 GCF_040636595.1 Kitasatospora sp. NPDC036755 | reverse complement strand
GCGCGGTGTGCCTTCAGGGGGCGGCCGCCGGCGCGCGTCGCTGTGTGGCTGGTCGGCAGTCGTGTGCACTCGGCCGTCGGGCTGCGGCTGCCCCCCCCCGCGTAGTCCTGGCTGCTGCGCGCCGACGCCACCCACCCGGTGCTGTTCGACCACGCGCTGGACCACGTGCCCGGGATGCTGGTGCTGGAGGCCGCCCGGCAGGCCGCCCAGCGGCTGCGCCACCCCGAACCGGTGGTGCCGGTCGAGCTGGTGGGCTCCTTCGACCGCTACATCGAACTGGACCGGCCCTGCTTCGTCCGCGCCGTCCCCGAGCCGACCGCCGGACCGGCCGCGGCGGGCGGCCGGCTCCCGGTGCGGGTCCAGCTGATCCAGGACGGCCGGACGGCGGCCGAGTGCCTGCTGCTCACCGCGCCGTCGGAGGACCCTGCCCAGGGCCCGACGGTGCCGCCGGCCCGGCGGGACGCCTACGACGGCCGCCCCGCCGCGCCGGGCCTCGACGGCGGCACCCGGCTGCCGCTGGCGAGCTGACCCCGCCCGGTCAGGCGGCCATCAGGGCGGCCGGCCGGCCCGCGTGCATCACGCTGAGGTTGGTCGCCAGCCGGACCGGGTCCTGGGCCAGCCAGAGCCGCAGCGCCGCGCCCAGGGCGGCGCTGGCCGACTCGATCCGGACGTCGGTGATCTGCGCGATCCGGGCCGCGCCGGGCACCAGCAGGTCGGCCAGCGGGGTCGGCAGCCAGACCGTCAGGGCGCACGGCGCGGGCACCGCCAGCGCCCCCAGCAACCGGTAGGCGTCCCCCGGAGCGCTGAGCGTGGGGATGATGTCCAGCAAGGCGTCGGACACCACCTCGGACACGTCGCTCCGGTGTCCCTGGGCGAGCCGGCGGAGCAGCATGCGCTCGGCGGCGGTGATTCGGACGGTCAGCATGACCTCGTCGCACTCCATTGCGCGATTTCCTCCTCAGTTCCCTCTCGCACCGGCCGGCGGCCGGCACGCACTACCCCTGTCGCACCTCGGCCCGGCTACCTGTGGGAGAGAGCCGGGCCGGTGGGTGATCGTGTGCCCCGGTCAGATCCCCGCGTAGGAGTGCTTTCCGGTGACGAAGATGTTCACGCCGTAGTAGTTGAAGAGCCAGCAGGCGAACGCCGCCAGCGCCAGGTAGGCGGCCTTGCGGCCCTTCCAGCCGGCCGTCGCGCGGGCGTGCAGGTAGCAGGCGTAGGCGACCCAGGTGATGAACGACCAGGTCTCCTTCGGGTCCCACTCCCAGTACTTGCCCCAGGCCGCCTCGGCCCAGATCGCGCCCGCGATGATGGTGAAGGTCCACAGCGGGAAGACCAGGGCGTTGATCCGGTAGGACAGCTTGTCGAAGGTCGACGCGGCGGGCAGCCGGCGCCAGATCGACGCCGAGGTGCCCAGCGGGCCGGTGGTGAGACCGGCCGCCATGCGCTTGTCGAAGGCGTCCTTGCCGATGTACAGCAGCGTCGCGATGAACGCCGCGTAGAACGCGCCGCCGCAGAAGATCGCGGTGGAGACGTGGATCGCCAGCCACGGCGAGTGCAGCGCCGGGACGAGCTGCTCGGAGTCGGTGTAGAGCACCGTGGTGGCGATGCCGAGGGTCAGCAGCCCCGCGAGGACGACCGGCAGGCCGAGCCAGCGGACGTTCTTCTTCGCGGCCAGCAGCACCAGGTACGCCGCCGTCATCGCGAAGGCGAAGGCGCAGGAGAACTCGTACATGTTGCCCCACGGCCAGCGGGAGACCGACAGGCCGCGGGTGACGATCCCGCCGACGTGCAGCGCGGCGCCGAGCACGGTGAGCGAGACGGCGATCCGGCCGGCCAGGTCGGCCCGCTCACTGGTGCCGGCCGCGCCCGGGCCGTCCTCCTCCTCGGTGCCGCGCCCGCTGGTGACCACCGTCGCGCCCTCGCCCGCGACCGCGGTGCGGGTGAGCGTGGTGGTGCCGCCGCCGGCCCCCGCCACGGTGACGGTGACCTTCTTGGCACCCTTCGGCGCCGCCGCGACGGCCTCGCCGAGGGTGCCCGACTGCTCCTTCGAGCGGACGGCGACGGCGCCCTTGCTGCCGAAGGTCCACTCGATCATGTGGGCGAACATGGCGAGCGTGTAGACCACCATCGCCGAATAGATCAGCTTGTTGGAGAGGTCGGCCAGCTGTGGGTCGACCGCCGAGGCGAGTTGCACCGTCTACTCCTTGGAGTTCTGGTCGGCAGGGACTGCGGGGTCCGAGGACGCCTCCGGGGCGGTGGGGGCCCCGGTCTCCTCGGGTACGTCCGTTTCGGTGGAGCCGTCGCCGTCCTCGGCGGGCGCCGGGGCGTCCGCGTCGGGGGCGTCCTCCTCAAAGGCCGGCTCGTCGTCCTCGGAGGCCGGCTCGTCGTCCTCGGAGGCCGGGGCGTCGTCCTGGAGGTCGACCGCGAGCTCCGCCAGCTCCTCGGCGATCTTCGCCGACTCGCTGCGGGCCAGGCCGGCCAGCTCCACCTGGGTGCCGCCGCCCGGCAGGGCGACCGCCCGCACCCAGATCCGGCGGCGCTGGATGAACAGCGAGCCGACCAGACCGAGGATCGCCAGCACCCCGCCGGCCAGGGCGATCGAGTTGCCCGGGCGGTGCGAGACGTTGAAGCTGGCCCACTGCTTGTAGCCCTCGAAGGTCACCGAGCCGTAGCCGTCGGGCAGGTCCCAGCCCTGGCCGGGCTTGAGCCGGGCCTTGGCCGGCTGGCCGTCCTGGGTCAGCTGGGTGAGCTTGCGGGTGTTGAGCTGGTAGACGTTCTGCGGCAGGCCGGAGTCGGTGCCGAGGTCGCCCGCGAAGGCGTTCAGCACCAGCTCGGGCGAGGCGTCACCGGGGAACAGCGAGACCGGGCCGGTGCCCTCGAAGCTCAGCGGGGCGGTCGGCAGGAAGAAGCCGGAGAAGCCCATCTGGGTCCTGTTGCCGTCGGGGCCCGTGCCGTAGTCGGAGACCTTGACGACCCCGGTGGAGGTCAGGTTGCCGTCCTGCGGCAGGAACGGCACGGCACCCCGGTAGACGACGTCGCCCTTGCCGTTCTTGACGGAGACGACCGGCGCGTAGCCGTGGCCGATCAGGTAGACCTTGCTGCCGCCGATCTCCAGCGGGTGGTTGACCTCGATCGTCGACTTCTTCAGCTTCGACTCGTCGCTGCCCGCGTAGTACTCGACGTTCGCGGTGAACTGCCGGGCGGCGCCGATCTGGTCGCCCTTGGTCTGGAACTTTGAGGTGAAGCCGTCCAGCTTCAGGTAGAAGGGGTCGAGGTCCTCGCTGCCGTAGAACCGGGTGCCGTTGAAGTCGTCGAGCTGGGTGATGGTGTTGGAGTAGCCCTCGCCCTCCACCATCAGCTTGCCGCCCGTGCCCGAGGCCAGGCTGGCCCAGGCGAAGCCGCCGAGCAGCGCGAACAGCGACAGGTGGAACAGCAGGTTGCCGACCTCGCGCAGGTAGCCCTTCTCGGCCGCCACCGAGCCGCCGGACAGGTGGGCGCGGAAGCCGCGCTTGCGCAGCAGCCGGTGCGCGGCGGCGTTCACCGCGTCGGCGTCCGCCTCGGTGCGCCAGGCCGCGTGCACCGGCATCCGGGTCAGGTTGCGCGGCGCGGCCGGCGGCTGGGAGCGCAGCACGCCGACGAACTGCCAGGTGCGCGGGACGATGCAGCCGGCCAGCGAGACGAACAGCAGGATGTAGATCGCGGAGAACCAGACCGAGCTGTAGACGTCGAACAGCTGGAGCTTCTCGTAGATCGGCGCGACCGTGGAGTGCTGCGCCTTCCAGGCCTCGACCTTCAGCTGGCCCTGGCCGTTCTGGTACTGCGGGATCAGCGAGCCGGGGATGGCGGCCAGCGACAGCAGGAACAGCAGGATCAGGGCGACCCGCATCGAGGTCAGCTGGCGCCACATCCAGCGCGCCCAGCCGAACGCCCCTATGCCGGTCGGTCCGTCGGACTCGACCGGCGCGGTGCTGAGCCGCTCGGCGGCGCTGTCCTCCGGCGCCGGGGGCTGCTCGGCCTCGGTCGTGGTGTTGCTCACGGTCAGATTCCGATCTGGAAGTCGGCGGTCCAGGACTGCAGCTGGCTCATCATCGTGTCCCAGACCCCGGTGACGAGCAGCAGACCGACCACGACGAGCATGCCGCCGCCGATCCTCATGACGAGCGGGTAGTGCCGCTTGACCCAGCCGAAGGCGCCCAGCGCCCTGCGGAAGGCCACCGCGGCCACGATGAACGGTACGCCGAGGCCCAGGCAGTAGAAGGTCGTCAGCAGCGCGCCGCGCTGGGCGTCGGCCTGGTTGAGCGCCAGGTTCTGCACGGCGGTCAGGGTGGGGCCCATGCAGGGCGTCCATCCGACGCCGAAGACCACGCCGAGCATCGGGGCGCCCAGAAGGCCGACCGCGGGGCGGCGGTGCGAGCGGACCTCGCGCATGCTCAGCCCCGGGACGAGGCCCATGAAGGCCAGGCCCATCACCACGGTGAGCGAGCCCAGCACGATGTTGATGGTCCGCTTGTAGTCCTGCAGTTCCTGGCCGAAGTAACCGAACAGCGCCCCGGTGGAGACGAACACCGCGGTGAAGCCGAGGATGAACAGCACCACGCCGAGCAGCATCCGGCCGCGCCGCGAGCCGCGGGCGTCGGCGAGGTCGGCGGCGGAGAACCCGGTCACGTACGAGAGGTAGCCGGGGACCAGCGGCAGCACGCAGGGCGAGAAGAACGACGCCAGCCCCGCCACCAGCGCGACCGGGGCGGCGACCAGCAGCGCGCCGCTCTGGACGGTCGAGGTGGTGTCGGCCAGCTGGAGGGCCGGCAGGCTCACTGCTTCTGCTCCGCGACCACGGGCTGGAGGATCGACTCCAGCGCGTCCTCGGTGGTGCCGCCGACCGCGCGGGCGGCCAGCCGGCCGTCCCGGTCGATGATCAGGGTGGTCGGGATGGACTGCGGGTTGAGGCTGCCCTTGGCGAACTTGAGCAGCTGGGTGCCGGCCGGGTCGAAGAGGCTCGGGTAGGTGACGCCCTGCTCCTGCTCGAAGCGGACGGCGTTCTGCTTCTCGGTGTCCCGGGTGTTGATGCCGAGGAACTGGACGCCCTGGTCCTTGTACTTCTCCGAGACGGTCTGCAGGCTCTTCGCCTCGGCCCGGCACGGACCGCACCAGGAGCCCCAGACGTTCAGCACCACGACCTTGCCGCGGTAGTCGGAGAGCTTGACGGGGGTGCCCTCCAGGGTGTCCCCGGAGACGTCCGGCGCCTCCCCGCGCTTGCCGGCCTCCGCCTTCGACAGGTTGGTGCCCTTGACGGTGACGAAGCCCACCTGGCCCTCGCCGCTGCCCGAGGAGCCCGAGGACGAGCAGCCGGTGAGGGCGAGCGCAGCGGCGGCGACGGTGGCGGCGGCTGCGGCGGCGACACGGGGACGGGGGCGCGTCATGGCAGACATGTGAAAAGTTTCGCATGGAGTCCCGGCCAGGTTCGCCGGGGTCCTCCCTAGCGCGTCGCACCCCGTCTGACCTGCGACGCAATCGGGTCACCCGGCACTCGCCGGGTGACCCGAAGTCATACTTACCCGCCCCTTACGGGCCGTCCGCGGTCAGGCGCCGAAGCTCTTGCCCACCGGCTTGTCGCCCTTGCGTCCCTTGCCCACCAGGTGCGCGGGCAGCAGGTCGCGGGCCGGCTCGCGGTAGCCGACCGAGACGATCCGGTCGCCCTCGAAGGTGAAGCTGGTCAGCGAGGCCAGCGAGCACTGCCGGTTGCGCGGGTCGTGCCAGAGCCGGCGGCGCTCCACGAAGGAGCGGAGGATCCAGACCGGCAGCTGGTGGCTGACGCACACCGCCTCGTGCCCGCGGGCGGCGTCCCGGGCCGCGCCGAGCGCGCCCATCATCCGCACCACCTGGTCGAGGTACGGCTCGCCCCAGGAGGGCTTGAACGGGTTGGTGAGGTACTTCCAGTAGCCCGGGTTGCGCAGCGAGCCGTCGCCGACGCCGAAGGTCTTGCCCTCGAAGACGTTCTCCGCCTCGATCAACCGCTCGTCCACCGCGACCTCCAGGCCGTGCGCCTCGGCGATCGGCGCGGCGGTCTCCTGGGCCCGCTCCAGCGGGGAGGCCACCACGTGGGTGATGTCCCGGTCGGCCAGGTCCTCGGCGACCCGCTCGGCCATCTTCCGGCCCAGCTCGGACAGGTGGTAGTCCGGCAGGCGCCCGTACAGGACGCCCTCCGGGTTGTGCACCTCGCCGTGCCGCATCACGTGGACGACGGTGATCTCTTTGGCGCTCACTTCTCGACTACTCCTGGGAATCGGTTCGGGCCGCGGCGGTCGGGCGGCGGCGGTCAGGCCGTGGCGGCGGCAGCGGCGCGCGCGGCGGCCGGCAGGGCGGCGGCGATCCGCTCGATCGCCCGCTCGTCGTGGGACGCCGAGACGAACCAGGACTCGAAGGCGGACGGCGGCAGGTAGACGCCCTGGGCCAGCATCGCGTGGAAGAAGGCGGTGAAACGGTACGCCTCCTGGGTCCTGGCCTTGTCGTAGTCGGTGACCGGGGCCTCGGTGAAGAACACCGAGAACATGTTCCCGGCGGTCTGCAGCCGGTGCGCCACGCCCTCCTTGGCAAGCGCGTCGGCGACCAGGCCGGACACCTCGGCGGCGACCTTGTCCACCGTCGCGTACACCTCGTCGGTGCAGCCGCGCAGCTGGGCCAGGCCGGCCGCGGTGGCGACCGGGTTCCCGGACAGCGTGCCCGCCTGGTAGACCGGGCCGGCCGGGGCCAGGTGCGCCATCACGTCGGCGCGGCCGCCGAAGGCCGCGGCCGGGAAGCCGCCGCCCATGACCTTGCCGAAGGTCAGCAGGTCCGGCGCCCAGCCCTCGTGCGCCGCCTCCAGGCCGTACCAGCCTGCCTTGGAGACGCGGAAGCCGGTCATCACCTCGTCGGAGATGAACAGCGCGCCGTTCTCCCGGCAGAGCCGGGCCAGGCCGCCGTTGAAGCCGGGCAGCGGCGGGACGACGCCCATGTTGCCGGGCGAGGCCTCGGTGATCACGCAGGCGATCTCGCCCGGGTGGGCGGCGAACGCCTGCTCGACGGCGGCCAGGTCGTTGTACGGCAGCACGATGGTGTCGCCGGCCTGGGCGCCGGTGACGCCCGGGGTGTCCGGCAGGCCGAAGGTGGCCACGCCGGAACCGGCGGCGGCCAGCAGCGCGTCCACGTGACCGTGGTAGCAGCCGGCGAACTTCACCACCTTGGCCCGGCCGGTGAAGCCGCGGGCCAGCCGGATCGCGGACATGGTGGCCTCGGTGCCGGAGGAGACCAGGCGGACCTGCTCGACCGGGGCGACCCGGGCGACGATCTCCTCGGCCAGCTCGACCTCGCCCTGGCCGGGGGTGCCGAAGGAGGTGCCGCGGGTGACGGCCTGCTGGACGGCGTCGATCACGGCGGGGTGCGCGTGGCCGAGGATCATCGGGCCCCACGAGCACACCAGGTCGACGTACTCGCGGCCGTCGGCGTCGGTGAGGTAGGGGCCGGTGCCGGACACCATGAAGCGCGGCGTGCCGCCGACCGCGCGGAAGGCGCGCACCGGGGAGTTGACGCCGCCGGGCGTCACCACGGAGGCGCGGTCGAACAGCGACTGGGACTGGGGGGCTTCGTAGGGGTAGCTCACAAAAGACATGGTCTCAAATCGTGTCCTCACGCTCTGCATGTCCGACCCGATCATCTGGAACGATGATCCGGGCACCGTTGTCTGTACGGTTGTCCGTACAGCAGGGGCCGCTGACTTCACCGGACCGGGGACCAGTCAGACTGTGTACACAGAGTGCGCAGGCGTTCCGGTTTGTGTGCAGGGGTGTAAAGAGGACTGCCGCGTACCGCGAGTGGGTACGGCGGCGCATGACGGGTAAGGAGCACGTCCGGTGGGCGCCGGACGTGCGGGGGTCTGTCGATTCCGGCGAATTCCGGTGAGGATGGTCCGAGTGTCCGAGGCGCAGGACGGCTACGACGAGGCCGCGGGGGGCTCCCGCAGGCCCACCGAGGCCGCACGCGGGGGTACGGGAGCGGGAACGGGTCGTGGTCGTCGCGGCGGTGAGAGGCGGGGTGAGGGACGCGTGGGGGTGACCTACAAGTACTTCGGAGCCCCGGACCGCGCGACGGCCGCCAGAGTGCCCACCGCCCTCGGCCCGGGCGGCCTCGGGCTGGACGCCGGCGAGCTCGGCGCGCTGGGGCGGCTCGGCGACCTGATGGAGACCAGCGGCTCCCCCACCGGCCACCTCTCCACCAAGATCAAGCCGGAGACGATGAGCGCCATGGTGCTCACCGGCATCCAGGGCGTCCCGCTGCACCAGGTGCCGCCGCTGGAACTGGTGGTGCTGCACCCCGACTACGCCGTCGTCCAGCTCCCCCACAACGTCGTCGAACCGCTGCGCAAGGCCGACGAGACCGAGCTCGGCGCCGCCGCCTTCATCTGGTCGACCGTGCCGGACCGGCGCGGGCCGCGGGACGCGTTCGTGATCTACAGCATGCTGCACGAGTGGCAGGACTTCGCCAACCGCCTGCACGAGGCCGGGCATCAGCTGTACTGCCTGGTCTGGCCGTAACGACCGCCCCTTCCCCGGCCCGCCGCTCGAACGCGGGCCGGGGAAGGGTGAGTTGACGACCCGAAAGGTGTCGCGCGGTCAGCCCCGGGGGCGGCGGGCGCGGCGCACGGTGCGCTCGACCTCGACCGGCTCCGCGAGGTGACCGTCCACCAGGTGCGCCAGGGCCGAGACGAAGACCTCGCGCTCGGACCGCGGCAGCGAGTCCAGCAGTTCGCGGTGCACCCGGTCGGCGATCGCGGTGCCCTCCGCCACGGCCCGCTCGCCCGCCGCGGTGACCGAGACGATCCGGGCCCGCCGGTCGGTCGCGGAGGGGCGGCGCTCGGCCAGGCCCGCCTTCTCCAGCTCGTCGACGGTGACCACCATGGTCGTCTTGTCCAGGTCCGCCAGCTCGGCCAGCTGGATCTGGGTGCGCTCGGCCTCCTGGGCGTGGAACAGCACGCTGTAGGCGCGCGGGGTGATCCCGAGGTCCGTGAAGGCGGCCGCCATCCGGGTGGCCAGCACGTGGCTCGCGTGGTCCATCAGCCCGGAGATGTCGCGGATCCGGCGAACGGGCTGCGGGGTCGTCGTCATACGTCCGAGGTTAGCAACGGCCCGTCCGCTGCCGGATGATCCCGTTGCCAACCAACGCCGGGTCTACGGGATACCCAACTCGAACAGCGCATAGCCCCCGTACCAGCCGGCCGCGAGGACCGGCATCGCCAGCAGCCCGGCCAGCGAGGAGGTCCGCACCCGGCGCAGCGCCACCGCCACGCCGATGCAGAGCGGGAAGGCGGGCAGCAGGTAGCGCGAGATGTTGCCGAAGATCTGGTTGGTGCTCAGCGCGGTGAAGATGGTGAGCCCGGTGTAGACCCAGAGCACCAGCGGCGGCCGGGTCCGCCAGAGCAGCACCACCAGCCCGGGCAGGGCGATCAGCAGGACGATCGCGATCAGGTCCGGGACGGGATTGGCCTGCCAGTAGGTCCAGTGGCCGGCGAGCACGTCCCTGATCGTGCGCACGGTCGAGACGCCGCCGTCGAAGTAGCGGTTCCAGGCGCCCTGCTGGAGCTTGAAGTAGCCGCCCCAGTCGCCCATCTTCCAGCCGACCCACGCGACGTAGCCGAGCAGGCCCCAGGGGGTGATCAGCATCGCGGTCAGCGGCCGGGCCACCCCGTCGGTGCGGCGGATCAGCGCGACCAGCGCGGCGATCGAGACGGCGGCGATCAGCACCGCGGCGGTCGGCCGGTTGAGGCCCGCCAGCAGGGTCAGCAGGCCGGCTTCCAGCCAGCGACGGGTCATCACGCAGTAGCAGGCCCAGGCGGACAGCGCGACGAACAGCGAGTCCGAGTAGACCGCCCACTCCACGCCGGAGCCCGGGAACAGGCCCCACAGCACCGCCGCGATCACGCCCGCCCGGTAGCCGCCGAGCCGCTCGGCGATCGCGAAGATGCCGGCCGCGGCGAACAGCGAGGCGATCACCGAGACGACTATCCCGGAGCCGTACGGGCCGAGCCCGGTGACGGTGCCGACCAGCCGCATCAGCCAGGGGTAGAGCGGGAAGAAGGCGGCCGAGTTCTCGTAGTAGGTGGCCAGCGGGAAGCCGTGCAGCGGGATCAGCTGCGGGTCGTACCCGTTCTCGGCGATCCGCTGGTACCAGGTGCCGTCCCAGGAGCCCAGCACGTCCCAGGCGTTGGTGCCGCCGCCGCGGCCCGGCTGCTTCTTCAGGTAGTCGCCGGTGTGCGAGAGCAGCAGCAGGAAGACGGTCACGCCGATGGTCTTGACCGCCGCGTACGCGCCCAGCGCGGGCCCGAAGCGGTCGACCAGGGCGCCGAAACGGCCGGGCGTTCGGTCCTCCCGCTCCTCGGGGGCCCGCTCCGGCGGCGCCCCGGGCGCTCCGGGCTGGGTACTGGACGACTCGGTGCTAGATGCCGTGCTCATCTGGTCTGGGTACTCCCCGCCCCGCTCGTGGTCCGCGCGGCTCCGGCGCAGCGATTTTCCCGTGAGCCTACGGCACGCCCCCGGGCCGGGAACCCCTGGCGCCCCCGGACCCCCGCCCGGCACCGTGCCTCCGGCGCCGAACACCCGGTCGGCGCCGCCGTGTCGGGGCCGACCGGACGGGCCGGGTTTCCCGGCCGGGAACGCGGCCGCCGCCGCCCGGGTGGGGCGGCGGCGGCCTGGGAGCGCGTGCGGGGCGGATCAGCCGTGGACGTAGACGATGCCGAGCTTGGTGAGCTGCCAGAGCTGGTTGGCGGCGCCGGTGTCGGTGGCGAGTTCGACGTACGGGTTGCCCTTGGCGTCGAGGGTGCTGCCGGCGGCCAGGACCTTGCTCTGGTCCTGGGAGTCGGCGACCTTGTAGCGGCCGTTGCCGGCCGGCTTGAACACCCAGTGCTGGTTGCCGCCGCCGGTGCAGCCCCACTGCTGGATCCGGGTGCCGGGGGCGGTGGAGGCGCCGTTGGCGTCCAGGCACATGTTCCGGTTGCCGCTGAAGTCGAGCTCGTAGCTGCCGCCGGCCTTGGCCTCCAGGACGAAGGACTGGTTGAGCCCGCCGCCGGCGGGATAGGTGATCGCGGGCCGGCCGTTGGTGGAGTCGCCGTAGGTGCCGCCGCCGGTCAGGTCGAGCACGTTGCCGCTGGCCGCGTTGGTCAGCTGGTACCAGGAGCCGTCCTCGGGGGCGTCGTCGAACGGCTGTCCGGGCGTCAGCGGCTGGATCGAGGTGGTGTTCTGCTGGTTGAGCGTGCAGTACGCCTGCGCCAGCTCGGGCCGGGCGAAGAACTGGCCGAGGCAGACGCCCTCACCGCGGTAGCCGGCCACCCGCAGGTGGTACGACTGCCGGACCATGTTCATGCACAGTCCGGGGATGCCGATCTGCGAGTCGCAGCCGTTGCGCACCCACTCGGAGAGGTTGATGACGTCCCCGTTGGTGTACTCGTACGGCGAGGTCGTCCACTCCGCGCAGACCTCGTGCCCGAAGGCGACCCGCCGCTGGTCCAGGTAGCGGACGCCGGGCACCTGCTCGGCCGCGCCGCGCAGCGCGTCGCTGAGCGTCGGCACCACCCAGTTGTGGCCCCAGGCGAGGTCCTCGGGGAAGGCCGGGCAGCCGTCGGCGACCTTGCCGAGGTAGTCGTTGCGCCGGATGTCCGGGGTGATCGGGTTGAAGTACGACTGGTAGACCAGCTGGTACGAGGAGTCGGCGTAGCCGGCCCGGCGCATGGTCTGACGGATGTTCTGGAGCGCCGCGACCACCTTGGGCTGGACGCCCTTGGCGCGTCGGCGGATCTCGTCGCTGCCGATGGTGTCCCGGCAGCCCTGGTCCTTGGGGATCGGGAAGTACTGCGCGAGGCAGTGCATCATGATCCCGCTGAAGTCGAAGTCGTCGTTGGCGCCGATGGTGACGACGACCATCTTGACGTCGTACCTGGCCGCCGTGTCGGCCAGTTTGACGTCCTGCTTGGGCTCGCCGAAGTCGCCGCTGCCAGGGCCGGTGACCTTGGCCAGCTCCGGGTCGCTGACCAGGTCGCCGGTCTGGGCGCCGGAGCAGGCGAGGTCGATCGGGGTGATCCCGGGGATGTCGGTGACGAAGATCTCCGACTTGGGGTGCCGGTGGCAGTAGTTGGTGGGGCTGTCCGTCTCCGGGAAGTAGCCGTCGTTGGTGTCGGTGCCGGCGCCCTCGCCGGAGATGGCGCTGTCGCCGAGTGCGACGATCGCGGCCGGACGGGTGGCCGCGGGCGCGGCCGGGGCCGGGTCGGCCAGGGCGGCGGGGGCACCGGCCAGGCCGAGGGTGGCGAGGAGGGCTCCGGTGGCGAGCAGGGCGGCGCACCGGGACGCGCCGGTGCGCGTTCGCCGTGCCGCCGACGGGAGGGACCTGGTCACACGCGACTCCTTGCGGGGGTGGGGGACCGCCCGAGCGGGGGAGCCGAGCGGCGCGGAGCAAGAGAGGAGCAGAAAAGGTGAGCAGGTCTCGCATTCTAGGAACTGACAAGTAACACAACAAGACTCGTGACACGGCCCGGCCCCGACCGGTCGGCGGGTTCCCGGCACAGCGAAGAGCCGCCGCCCCGCACCCCAGGAGGGAGGTGCGGAACGGCGGCTCGTCCCGGCCGAACCGGGAGTGCGGGCTCAGCCCACGTTGGCGCACTTGTTGCCGAACGCCGGGTTCAGCAGGCCGATGATGTCGATGGTGTTGCCGCAGACGTTCACCGGAACGTGCACCGGAACCTGGATCTGGTTGCCCGAGACGACACCGGGGGAACCGGCGGCGACACCCTGGGCGCCGGAGCTGGCCATCGCGGAACCGGCGCCGGTGGCCACGATGCCCACCACGGCCGCGCCGACGGCGGCGGTCTTCTTGATGCTCATGTGAGCCTCCTGACTGATCGACAGATATGCACGGGGAGTGCGACATCTAGAACGAGACCCCGCGGGGCGGGTTGCGACGCTCCCCGCACTGTCACCCGTCCGGCGCAACGGCGCCGCGGGCCGGGCATTCGGGTGATCGGAGGACCGGACCGTATCCCCGTGCGCGGTGCCTCGTTCTCCCTCACGGAACCCGGTCTCCACGGCCCCCACGCGGCGGGCCTCCCAAACCCGGCGTCCGGCAACCCGTGCCGGACCGCCCGACCGGAATTCCACCTGGTCGCGCCTTTCCGGACCCTTTCCCGGCCGTGCGGGAATCGATTCACGAGGCAATGCGACCCGGCAGCCGCGGCCGCGCCCGAGCCATGGGCGGAACACGCCGACGTGCGCCGACCGAGTGACAATCACGGCAATCCCTTAAGCCGGCGGGTGAGTATTTCGTGCTCGCCCGACTCCCGACATTTCCCTTCCGTCGGGCAGAAATCGGAGGAATGACATGCGCAACTTCAAGAAGGCCGCCATCCTGTCCCTGGCCGCCAGCGGCCTGGTGCTGGGTGCCGCCGGCGGTGCTGTCGCCAGCTCGGGCGCCGAGGGCGTCGCCGCCGGCTCGCCCGGTGTGCTCTCCGGGAACCAGATCCAGGTGCCGATCCACATCCCGATCAACCTGTGCGGCAACACCATCGACATCATCGCGCTGCTGAACCCGGCGTTCGGCAACGAGTGCGTCAACGCCGGCTGAACCCGCTCTCGCCGCACCGGCGACAGCTGATTCACCCGAGCCCGTGCCGCGCCCCGCAGCGCCGGGGCACGGCGCGCTCCACCCGTGTGTGATCGAGGAGATCAACCCCCCATGCAGAACATCAAGAAGGCCGCCGTCCTCTCCGCCGCCGCCGCAGGCCTGGTGCTGGGCGCGGCGGGCTCCGCCGCCGCCAGCGCGGGCGCCGAGGGCGTCGCCGCCAACTCCCCCGGCGTCATCTCCGGCAACCAGATCCAGATTCCGGTGCACGTGCCGGTCAACCTGTGCGGCAACTCCATCAACCTGGTCGGCCTGCTGAACCCGGCGTTCGGCAACACCTGCGCCAACGTGGAAGCGCCGCCCGCGGACGACTGCTGATCCCCGATCGGCACGTGTTCCGGCCGTACTGCCCCCCGACCAGCCGGCCGGGGGGCAGTTCGGCGTCCCCGGACAGCCGTCCGGGATTCCCGATCCACCGAAGGGTGATCACGATGGTTTCGAAGAAGAGCGCGGCCGCCCTGGCCGCCGCCGCGGGTGTCGCGGTGCTGTTCGGCGCCGGTTCGGCGCAGGCCGCCGCCCAGGGCGAGGCTCCGGCCGGCCCGGCCACCCTCACCAAGACCGACCTCGGTCAGGCCCTGGGCGGGACGACCACCGGCCTCGGCTACGGCATCGCGCCGATCAAGAGCCTGCGGCTGGACCCGTGGGCGAACTCCTCGGCCGACTTCCTCAACAACGGCGCGGCCCTCCAGCCGGACCAGGGCCTGCCCGCGGTCGGCACCGGGACGCTGACCGGCCCGCTGAGCGCCGGCGGCGGCGTCAAGGACCTGCCGCTGGTCGGCGGGCTGACCGGCCTCCTCCCGGGCTGACCCTCCGGGCCCACGAGGGCCCGGGCGCACGAGGGCCCGGCATCCCGCCGCGCGGCCGGGGTGCCGGGCCCTCGTACCGGGGCCGGACTCAGAGCCGGGTGAGGTCGGTCAGGCCGGTCTGCCCCACCACGGTGGTGGTGGTCGTGGTGGCGGTGTCGGCCAGGGCGCCCGCCGTGTCGGTCAGCGAGAGCCGGCTGTCCTCGCCGCCGAGGCTGGCCTTGGCCCCGGGGATCACCTGGACCGCGCCGGAGACCAGCCGCGGGTCGATCTCGTCGACCTTCAGCCGGCCGCCCGCGAGCTGGCCGGCGCCGTCCCGGGCGAGCGCGAGCGGCTCGCCGAGGGTGAGCCCGGGGGTCTTGGCGTGCAGTGGCGCGGCCGGGGCGTCCAGCAGCACCTTGCCGAGGTCGGCGCCCTGGTCGACCAGCGGGAGCGGGAGGTCGGCCTTGGCGCTCGGGCCGACCTTGCCGGTGGTCAGCTGGGGAAGGACCTGCGCCGGGAGCAGTGCCCCGTCGCTGCTGGTGGTCGGGCCGGGGACGGGCGGCATCAGCAGCGAGGCCGGGATGCCGGCCGTGAGGTGGCTGCCCAGTGGGGCGAGCGGGACGTCCGCCGGGACCTGCTGGGTGGCCAGCGCGTCCTCCAGCGCGCCGACCTGTTCGGGGCCGATCGGGGCGGCGGCGGAGGCCGCTCCCTGGGAGGCGAGCACACCGGCACCGACCGCCAGCAGCATCGCGCCGGCCCGCTTGGAGAGCTTCATGCTTTTCACCGTTCTGCTGTCCGTACTGGAGATCACTGGGAGGGCTGCGGGGGGCCGCAGCCGGAAAGCGATCTGCTCAACGAGTGACCAGGAACGCTGATTGCGGCGGTTAACCGGTTCGGGTTAATAATCCGACCGGAAACGATCCGCCGCCGCGCCTGCGGGACTCTTTTCGAGAATCCCCGTAACCTTCCGTGCCGTCGTTCTTTGATCTGGACGTCAGTGACTGCAGACCGGGTCTGAGCGTTCGCAGCGTTGTACGCACGGAATCCAAAGAGCATTTCAGAGAGGGATCTCGCCATGATCCAGAAGTCCTTCGCCGCCGCCGGCCTGGCCGTCGCCGCGCTGGCCGGTGCGGCCGCGCCCGCCGCCGCGATCGGTGACGCGGACGGCGCCGCTGCCTCGATCGAGGGCAACGGCGGCACCAACTTCACGGGCACGGTCGGGAACAACAGCCCGAACTTCCACTTCCTGGACAACCCGAACATCTGCCTGCCGGAGATCCACAACATCGCCGTGGGCGTGCTCGGTGTGGCCGTCCCGGTCGAGGTCCCGGTCGCCAACACCGGTGGCAAGCAGTACTGCACCATCGGCCAGGGCACCCAGAGCCAGGGCGACGGCGGCGTGTCCCACCTGATCGGCTGATCGGTCGCTGTCCCGTTCTCCCTGCACCACCCTCCGAAACACCCCCGAATCGCCCGTCGATTCACCCCGAGAGGAAAACCGGAAATGATCAAGAAGACCCTCACCGCGGCCGGCCTGGCCGCCGCCGCGCTCGCGATGTCCGCGGGCTCGGCCTCCGCCATCGTCGACTCGGACGGCGCCGCCACCTCCGTCCAGGGCAACGGCGGCACCAACCACACCGGCACCATGGGCAACGGCAGCCCGAACAGCCACGTTCTGGACAACCCGAACATCTGCCTGCCGGAGATCCACAACATCGCCGTCGCCGTCATCGGCGTCGCGGTTCCGGTCGAGGTCCCGATCCTGAACAGCACCCCGAAGCAGATCTGCGACGTGGGCCAGAACACCCAGTCCTCGGGCGACGCGGGTGTCTCGCACCTGATCGGCTGATCGAGGGGCACGGCACGGACGGAGGGCCCGGGGAGGAAGGTCTCCCCGGGCCCTCCGGGCTGTGCGGCGAAGTGTCCGGCCGGCCGCGCCGCGGCGCGGTCCGGACGGGTGAGCGGCGTTCCGGCCCGGCGCGTGGGGCGCCGGACCGGACCGCCGGATGTGATCACGTGTCAGAGCGCCCGCGGGGGCGCTCCGAGAGAGAGGGCAGTTCCATGAAGAGCAAGCTGGCCAAGGCCGTCCTGACCGCCGCCGCCGCTCTGGCGCTCGCGGGTGCCGCGACCCCGGCCTTCGCCCACGTCGGCGTGGCCGGTGGCGGCGAGATCGCCGCCACCGCCGACGAGCCGTTCCTGGCCCTCGAAGGCTTCGGCCTCGCCCACGCCGGGGACACCGCCGCCGGCGGCTTCGGCGGCGGCGCGGCCACCGCGACCGACCTGGTCGGCGGCGGCGTGGGCTTCGCGCACGCCGGGGACGTGAACGTCTAGCAGGAAGCCGGAAGGCCGGGCCGCCCCCGTGGGGACGGCCCGGCCTTCCGCCGTGCGGCGCCGGCTACTTGAGCATCGCGGCGGCTTCGAGGGCCCAGTAGGTCAGGATCTGCTCGGCGCCCGCGCGGCGGATCGAGGTGAGCGTCTCCATGATCATCCGCTCCCGGTCGATCCAGCCGTTCGCGGCGGCCGCCTCGACCATCGCGTACTCGCCGGACACCTGGTACGCGGAGACCGGCACCGGGGAGGCGTCGGCGACCTGGCGCAGCACGTCCAGGTAGGACATGGCGGGCTTGACCATCACCATGTCCGCGCCCTCGGCGAGGTCCTGCGCCAGCTCGCGCAGCGACTCCCGGGCGTTGGCCGGGTCCTGCTGGTAGGTCTTGCGGTCGCCCTTGAGCGAGGAACCGACGGCCTCGCGGAACGGGCCGTAGAAGGCCGAGGCGTACTTGGCGGTGTAGGCGAGGATGCCCACGTCCTGGTGACCGGCCTCGTCCAGCGCCCGGCGGATCACGCCGATCTGGCCGTCCATCATGCCGGACGGGCCGACCAGGTGGACACCGGCGTCGGCCTGCACCCGGGCCATCTCGGCGTAGCGCTCCAGGGTCGCGTCGTTGTCGACGCTGCCGTCGGCGGCCAGCACGCCGCAGTGGCCGTGGTCGGTGTACTCGTCCAGGCAGAGGTCCGACATGACCACCAGCGAGTCGCCGACCTCGGAGACCACGTCCCGGATCGCCTGCTGGAGGATGCCGTCCGGGTTGGTGCCCTCGCTGCCGACCGCGTCCTGCACCTCGGGGACGCCGAACAGCATGAGGCCGCCCAGGCCCGCCTCGGCCGCCTCCACCGCGGCCTTGCGCAGGGTGTCCCGGGTGTGCTGGACGACGCCCGGCATCGAGTTCACCGGGACGGGCTCGCTGACGCCCTCGCGGACGAACAGCGGCAGGATCAGCTCCGCGGGGTGCAGCCGGGTCTCGGCCACCAGGCGGCGCATCGCCGGGCTCCGGCGCAGCCGGCGCGGGCGTACGTACGGGAATTCAGCGGACACGGCTTCTCTCTCCGAACGGTTGTGCAGTGCCGGGGACGACGGTCGGCCGCCCCCGGCCATGAGGGGTGTCAGCGGGCCTTGCGGCGCGAGCCGGGACGGCGCTCGCTGGGCCGGTAGACCGGCTCACCGGCGGCCGTCGCGGTGTCGCGACGCTTGGCCCCGAAGTCTGCCAGCGCCTGGGCCAGCGCGGTCGCCGACGGCGCCGGGGCCATCACGTCGACCCGCAGGCCGTGCTCCTCGGCGGTCTTGGCGGTGGCCGGGCCGATGCAGGCGATGACCGTCACGTTGTGCGGCTTGCCCGCGATGCCGACCAGGTTCCGGACGGTCGAGGACGAGGTGAAGAGCACCGCGTCGAAGCCGCCGCCCTTGATCGCCTCGCGGGTCTCGGCCGGCGGCGGCGAGGCGCGCACCGTCCGGTACGCCGTCACGTCGTCGACCTCCCAGCCGAGCTCGACCAGGCCGGCCACCAGAGTCTCGGTGGCGATGTCGGCGCGCGGCAGCAGCACCCGGTCGATCGGGTCGAAGACCGGGTCGTACGGCGGCCAGTCCTCCAGCAGGCCCGCCGCGGACTGCTCGCCGGAGGGCACCAGGTCCGGCTTCACGCCGAAGTCCACCAGGGCCTGCGCGGTGGTCTCGCCGACCGCCGCGACCTTGATCCCGGCGAACGCGCGGGCGTCCAGACCGTACTCCTCGAACTTCTCCCGGACGGCGCGCACCGCGTTCACCGAGGTGAAGGCGATCCACTCGTAGCGGCCGGTGACCAGGCCCTTGATGGCCCGCTCCATCTGCTGCGGGGTGCGCGGCGGCTCGACCGCGATGGTCGGCACCTCCTGCGGCACCGCGCCGTACGAGCGCAGCTGCTCGGACAGGCCGGTGGCCTGCTCCTTGGTGCGCGGCACGAGGACGTTCCAGCCGAACAGCGGCTTGGTCTCGAACCACGAGTGCGAGGCCCGGTGGGCGACCTGCTCGCCCACCACGGCTATCACCGAGGTGGCCGGGTCGACCGGCGCGGAGACCGGCGAGGGCAGCACCCGGGCGGCCTTCAGGTCGGCCGCGATGCCGGCCAGCGAGGACGTGAAGGTCCGCTGGCGGGTGGTGGTGCCGGAGAGGGTGGCGCTCAGCGCCGACTCCGGCTTGCGGCCGCCCGCGACCAGGGCGGCGGCGGTGGCGGGCAGCTGGCCCAGGGTGGTGCGGACCACCAGCGTGGTCTCCGGCGCCCCCAGGTCCACCGGGCTGCCGGCCAGCAGCGCGGCGCCGTCCACGAAGCGCACGTCGGTGCCGGAGCCCGCGCGCAGCGGGACGCCCGCGTACGCCGGGACGCCGACCGACTGGGCGACGCCCGGGATCACCTCGAACGGGATGCCGTCGCCCGCGCAGCTGAGCATCTCCTCGGCGGCGCAGCCGTCCAGGCCGGGGTCACCGTCGACGGTGCGGACCACGTGCTTGCCGGAGCGGACCGCCTCGGCGACCAGCTTGGCCAGGTCGAAGTCGGTGCCCTCGGCGACGGGGGTGTGCACCTGCACGCCGGACGGACAGTGGCTGCGCACGGCGGCGGCGGTCAGCGGGTCGGCGACCAGCACGTCGGCGGTGGACAGCACCTCGACCGCGCGCAGGGTCAGCAGCCCCGGATCCCCGGGGCCCGCGCCCAGGAAGGTGCACCGTCCGGTGGCGGGCTGTCCCGCGGGGAACAGGGCGTCGGTGGCGGCGGTGGGGCTCATGCGCCCACCTCGCAGCGCTCGGCGGTCTCTTCGCGAAACGCGCAGCTCTTCATGATTCGCTCGCTTCGCTCGCTCATCGGGCTCGCTCCCCCATCAGGGCGGCCGCGCCCGCGGCGAGCAGCCGGTCAGCCAGCGCGCGGCCGAGGGCCGCCGCCTGCTGCTCGGCGGCCTCGTCGAGGACGATCGGACCGTTGGCGGACATCTTCAGCAGGGCGGTTCCGTCGGGGTCGCCGACCACGCCGTCCAGCCGCAGTTCGTTCTCCCGGCCCCAGGTGGCCAGTGCGGCCACCGGCGCCGAGCAGCCGGCCTCCAGGGTGGCCAGCAGGGCGCGCTCCGCGGCCACGGCGACCCGGGTCGGGGCGTGGTCCAGGGCGGCGAGCGCGGCGGTCAGCGCGGTGTCGGCGGTGGCGCACTCGACCGCGAGCGCACCCTGGCCGGGAGCCGGGATCATCACCTCGGTGTCGAGGTGCTGGGATATCTCGGCGCTGCGGCCGAGCCGGTTCAGGCCGGCCGTCGCCAGCACCACCGCGTCCAGCTCGCCGCTGGTCACGAAGCCGATCCGGGTGTCCACGTTGCCGCGGATCGCGACGGTCTCCAGCTGGGCGCCGCAGGCGGTGGCCCAGGCGTTCAGCTGAGCCATCCGGCGGGGCGAGCCGGTGCCGATCCGGGCCGGGCGGCCGGCGCCGGCCAGCTTCTCCACCAGCTCGTCGAGGGTCAGGCCCTCGGCCGCGACCAGGGCGTCCCGGACGTCCTCGCGCTCGGGGACGGCGGCCAGCGCCAGGCCCTCGGGGGCGGCGGTGGGCAGGTCCTTGAGCGAGTGCACGGCGAAGTCGATCCGGCCCTCCAGCAGCGCGTCGCGCAGCGCGGAGACGAACACCCCGGTGCCGCCGATCTGCGCCAGCGACTCCCTCGAGGTGTCGCCGTAGGTGGTGATCTCGACCAGCTCGACGGGGCGCCCGGTGACCCTGGTCACCTCGCGGGCCACCATGCCCGACTGCGCCATGGCGAGGGCGCTGCGCCGGGTGCCGAGCCGCAGGGCCGCGGTGGCCGAGGGCTGCTCCGTGATCGGTTGACCATTCATGAGGTGATCGTCCCGGTGGTACTCGTGGGATGGCTGACGGTTCATCTGGCGCCCCCGGTCGAGGGCTGGGGCGCGCCGCCGACGGGCGTGCCCGACACGGCGTGCACGGCCGCCGGGTCGAGGTCGAACAGTTCCCGCAGCGCCTCCGCGTAGGAGGCGCCGCCGGGCTCGGCGGCCAGCTGCTTCACCCGGACGGTCGGGGCGTGCAGCAGCTTGTCGACGACGCGGCGGACGGTCTGGGTGATCTCGGCGCGCGAGCGCTCGTCCAGGTCGGGCAGTCGGGAGTCCAGCCGGCCGAGCTCGGCGGAGACCACGTCGGAGGCCATCGCGCGCAGCGCGACCACGGTCGGCGCGATCCGGGCGGCCCGCTGGGCGGCGCCGAAGGCGGTCACCTCGTCGGAGACGATCCGGCCGACCTGGTCGACGTCGCCGGCCCCGGGGCTGGCGGCGTGCGCGTGGGAGAGGCTCTCCAGGTCGACCAGCAGGGCGCCGGGCAGCTCGTGCACGGCGTGGTCGACGTCGCGCGGCATGGCCAGGTCGAGCAGGGCCAGCGGCTGGGCGGACGTACGGGAGGCCACGGCGGCGGCCACGTCCTCCGCGCGGATCACCACGCCGGACGCGCCGGTGCAGGAGATCACCAGGTCCACGTCGGCGAGCGCCTCCGGCACCTTGGCGAGGTCCAGCACCCGGGCCACGTCCGGGCCCAGGATCTCGACCAGCCGCTCGGCGCGGGCCGGGGTCCGGTTGGCGATCAGCAGGTCGGTCACGCCGGAGCGGACCAGGGTGGCGGCGGCCAGCGAGCTCATCGAGCCGGCGCCGACCACCAGCGCGCGCTTGCCGGCGATCTCGCCCGCGCCCGCCGCGACCTGCTCCAGGCCGAAGGTGACCAGCGACTGGCCGGCCTTGTCGATGCCGGTCTCGCTGTGCGCCCGCTTGCCGACCCGCAGCGCCTGCTGGAACAGCTCGTTCAGGCCGCGCCCGGCGGTGTGCTCCTCCTGGGCCTTGGCCAGCGCGTCGCGCAGCTGGCCGAGGATCTGGCCCTCGCCGACGACCATCGAGTCCAGGCCGCAGGCCACCGAGAAGAGGTGGTGGACGGCGCGGTCCTCGTAGTGGACGTACAGGTGGGAGGTCAGCTCCTCCAGGTCCACCCCGCTGTGGTGGGCCAGCAGCAGCGACAGCTCGGCGACGCCGGCGTGGAACTTGTCCACGTCCGCGTACAGCTCGATCCGGTTGCAGGTGTTCAGCAGGGCGGCCTCGCCGACCGTGGCGGTGGCGGCCGCGTCGTGCAGCAGCCGGGTCGGTACGTCACCCGTCAGCGCGGCGCGCTCCAGCACCCCGACCGGGGCCGTGCGATGGCTCAGCCCTACGACGAGAAGGCTCATGCCCGCCCCCCACAGCTCTCGGTGTTCATGCGGGCATCACCGCGGAGAGATCCCCGTCGCCCTTGGCGGACTTTCCCTTGGTCTGCTCGGCCTGGTCCTTGGCCGCGGGCTCGGCGGCGGTCCGGCCCTTGCCGTTGCCGCCGGCCGCGCGACGCAGCTTGGCCGCGGCCGCCCGGACCGGACCGGGGGCGCGGTCCAGCACCGACTCGGCGCGGTCGTCCGGCTCCTCGCCGGCCTTGCGCTGCTCGTGGAAGGCCAGGATCTGGAGCTCGATGGAGAGGTCCACCTTGCGCACGTCCACGCCGTCCGGGACGGCCAGCACGGTCGGGGCGAAGTTGAGGATGCTGGTGACACCGGCCTCCACCAGCCGGTCGCACACCTGCTGGGCGGCGCCGGGCGGGGTGGTGATCACGCCGATGGAGACGTGCTGGCTCTCGACGATCGACTCCAGCTCGTCCATGTGCCGCACCGGCAGTCCGGCCGCGGTGGAACCGACCACGTTCGGGTCGGCGTCCAACAGGGCGGCCACCCGGAAACCGCGGGAGGCGAACCCGCCGTAGTTGGCGAGTGCGTGGCCGAGGTTGCCGATGCCGACGATGACGACCGGCCAGTCCTGGGTCAGGCCGAGCTCGCGGGAGATCTGGTAGACGAGGTACTCGACGTCGTAGCCGACGCCGCGGGTGCCGTAGGAGCCGAGGTAGGAGAAGTCCTTGCGCAGCTTGGCCGAGTTCACGCCGGCCGCGGCGGCCAGCTCCTCGGAGGAGACGGTCGGCACCGAGCGCTCGGAGAGCGCGGTGAGGGCCCGCAGGTAGAGGGGCAGGCGGGCGACCGTCGCCTCCGGGATGCCCCGGGCACGCGAGGGTCGGCGCGCGGCGCCCTGGTCGGGCGTCTGCGAACTGCTCTGTGGTGATCGGCCGATTGCCACGGTGCTCCTGTGGGTGAAGCTGGGCTTTGGCAGCCAGGCTATGTGTTTGTGAACGTGTGCACAAAGATGGTGTCCGTTTTGTCCCCGCACAGTGATGCGCATCACGCCGTCGAACCCATAGCACCGGCCCGGGTCAGGACGACCTCCGGGGCCTGGGAATCGGGCAGCCGGGGGCCGTACGGCGCCTCCCGGCGCAGCAGCGGGACGGCGGTGCCGGACGGGCGGGAACGGGCCCGGCCGAGCCGGGGCCAGGGCACCCGGGCGGCCTCGCGCAGCGGGCCGGCCCAGTCGTCCGGCGGGCAGGACGGCGCGCCCACGCAGTGCCGCAGCAGTTCGGCGGTCACCCGGGCGTCGCCCAGCGCGGTGTGCGCCGGGTACCAGCCGAGGCCCGCCGCCTCCACGCAGGCCGCCAGGCCCTGGCCGCGGGCCTGCGGCAGGTGGGCGCGGGCCAGCCGCATCGTGCAGAGCAGCGGGACGGGCGGCAGCGGCACCCCGATCCGGGCGAACTCGCGATCCAGGAAGGCGTGGTCGCAGCTGACGTGGTGACCGACCAGCACCCGGCCCGCCAGCAGCTCCAGCAGCCTCGGGGCGATCTCGCGGAAGCGCGGGGCACCCTCGACGTCGCACTGGCGTATCCGGTGCACATGGGTCGGGCCGACCGGGCCCAGCGGGTCCAGCAGGGTGGCGAACTCCCCCTCGGGGCGGAGCCGCTCGTCGAGCAGCACCACCGCGACCTCGACCACCCGGTGCCGCCACGGGCTGCGGCCGGTCGCCTCCACGTCCACCACGGCGAAGCCGCGGGGCCCGTCCGGGGCTCCGGGCACGGCTCCGGACGTCCCAGGGACAGGGCCGGGAAGCATGGCGCACTCCTCGCGTGCATCAGCCCCCCACGGGCGCAAACGTGTTCGATCGTAAGCCGACCAGCCCGCCCCGACCCAAGCCGGAACGGGGTGTCTTTGGCAACGATTCGGCGAACCTGCCCCGTCGTTCGGCGGGGGTCCGTGCACGGACGAACGCTCGGTCAGGACCCGGCCGGGCCCCGGCCGGTCGCGGCTCGGCCTCCGCCCGGTCGCCGCTCGGTCTCCGCCCGGCCGACGCTCGGCCGTCGCTCAGCCGCCGAGGGCGGTGCGCAGGCGGCGCTCGTCGACCCGCCAGAAGTCGTGCTGGCGGCCGTCGATCAGGGTGACCGGAATCTGCTCCCAGTAGCGGCGGTACAGCTCCTCGTCCTGGGTGATGTCCCGCTCCTCGAAGGACGCGCCCAGCTCGCCCGTCACCCGGAGGATCACCTCGCGGGCCTCGTCGCACAGGTGGCAGCCGGGCTTGCCGACCAGGGTCACCGTCCGGTCCGCGGGCTTGGGGCTCTTACGTCGCAGCAGTGGGCTCACCTCCCCATTCTCCGCCACGGCGCCCACCCGTCCGGACGCCCGGCACCCGGTGGAGCTGTTCACCTCGCGGGCACGGCTCCGTCACGGTCGCCGCGCGCCCGGCTGGCTATCCTCGATGACATGGCCGTGCTCAGAAGGCTCACCCAGGCAAGGCGTTCCAGCAGCGAGCGGAGCGCCCTGGCCGGCGAAGCCGCGGCCGCGGCGGCCGAGGCCGCGCTGCGGGCCGAGCCCGGGCCGACGCCCGCCCCGGAGCCGGAGGACGCCGCCGCGAAGGACTCCGCCGCCGCGGAGAGCGCCGACGGGCCGGACGCACCGGCCGCCGCCAAGCCCGGCAAGGCCCCCAGGGCTCCGGCCGGGAACCACACCCCCGATCCGGACGACCCCCGCGCCGCCGCCTTCTTCGACTGCGACAACACCATCCTGCGCGGGGCCGCGATCTTCTACCTCGGCGTCGGCCTCTACCGCCGCGGCTTCCTCACCCGCCGCGACATCGCCCGCTTCGCCTGGCAGCAGGCCTGGTTCCGGCTGCACGGCGCCGAGGACCCGGACCACATCTCGGACGCCAAGCAGTCCGCCCTCGGCATCGTGGCCGGCAAGCCCACCGCCGACCTGGAGGCGATCTGCGAGGAGATCTTCGAGGACGTCGTCGCGGACAAGATCTGGCCGGGCACCCGCGCCCTGGTCCAGATGCACCTGGACGCCGGCCAGCGGGTCTGGCTGGTCACCGCCGCACCGCTGGAGGTGGCCCGGATCATCGCCCGGCGGCTCGGCATGACCGGCGCGCTGGGCACCGTCGCCGAGGCCAGGGACGGCCTGTACACCGGCCGGCTGGTCGGCGACCTGCTGCACGGCCCGGCCAAGGCCGCCGCCGTGCGGGCGCTGGCCCGGCGCGAGCGTCTCGACCTCGACCGCTGCGCCGCCTACAGCGACTCGGCCAACGACATCCCGATGCTCTCGCTGGTCGGCCACCCGTACGTGGTGAACCCGGACGGGGCGCTGCGGCGCCACGCCCGGGCGCAGGGCTGGCGGGTGCGGGACTTCCGGACCGGGCGCAAGGCCGCCCGGGTCGGGCTGCCGGCGGCGGCCGCGATCGGGGTGCTGGCCGGTGCGACGGCGGCCGGGGTGGCGCTGAACCGGCGGCGCCGGCGCGCCTGAACCTCCCGCGCCGGGCCGCCGGGCGGAGCCGACGGGCCACCGGGAGGTCGTGCGGAGGTTGCCCGGACGTCGCGCGGAGGCCGCCGGAAGGTCGCCCCGGGTCGTCTGCGGGCCGTCCGGACGGCGTTCGGAGGCCGGGCGGGCGGGCTCGCTCCGGCGGGTGACCAGGCGTCAACCATGCCTCTGACCTGGCCCCTCTTACGGGCGAACTCCTCGCCGCCGCAGGACAGTCCGGGTCACCTGTACGAAGCTGTCACCGGGTGACCGGTTCTGATCGTTCGCCAGGCCGGGAAAGTCAGGGGTTGCGGGGCCCCAAGGCTGGGAAACCGCCCCTCGACCCGCGAAATTGGTCACCCTGAGCGCCCGTTCGATCACGTTGAGCCGGATGAACGACGACAGCTCCGGTCAATCTCAGCCGAACATGCGCAACAAATGGATCCCAAACGACCACTTCGACCACACGGTGTAGCTGTCATTGCACAAAGCGTTATTCTCTCCTGGATGCACGCCACCACGCGTCCCGCTCGAACGGACGCTTCGGGGGTGCTCTCCGCGCAGGCGGAGGTGATCCGTCCACAGTTCTGCCTCTGGGAGTCCCGTGTACCCACCCGTCCGGAACGACGCGCCTGCACCCTCCCGCCCGTCGTCCGCGCCCCTGCGCCCCCGTACCGCCCTCCGCGGCCGGCCGACCGTCGAGCGGCAGATCTCCACCGGCCTGAACATGTTGCGCACCCTGCTCCGCAGCCAGCTCGCCGCCTCGCCCCAACTCGCGCTCGCCGGAGGATCGTTCGGCCAGCCGCAGCCGCCCGGCCTGGCCCTGCGCACCACCGCCGCCGGCTCGGCCGGCACCGGCTCGCGCGGCCGCACCGGCAGCACCGGCCGAGGCCGCGCCCGGACCGCGCCGAGCCCCGGCTACGAGACCGAGCACAACCCGATCATGGAGCTCGTCGAGCGGGCCCAGGCCGGCGAGAGCGAGGCCTTCGGCCGGCTCTACGACCACTACGCGGACACCGTCTACCGGTACATCTACTACCGGGTCGGCAGCCGGGCCACCGCCGAGGACCTCACCAGCGAGACGTTCCTGCGCGCCCTGCGCCGGATCGGCACCTTCACCTGGCAGGGACGGGACTTCGGCGCCTGGCTGGTCACCATCGCCCGCAACCTGGTCGCCGACCACTTCAAGTCCAGCCGCTTCCGGCTGGAGGTCACCACCGGCGAGATGCTCGACTCCAACGAGTGCGAGCGCAGCCCCGAGGAGTCGGTGCTGGAGTCGCTCTCCAACGCCGCCCTGCTGGAAGCGGTCCGCCGGCTCAACCCGCAGCAGCAGGAGTGCGTCACCCTGCGCTTCCTGCAGGGGCTCTCGGTGGCCGAGACGGCCCGGATCATGGGCAAGAACGAGGGCGCCATCAAGACCCTCCAGTACCGCGCCGTCCGGACCCTGGCCCGGCTGCTCCCGCCCGACGCGCGATGAGCCGCGGCGAGGACGGCACCGGTGCCATACGCCCCGAC
>NZ_JBEZUT010000090.1:0-27072 GCF_040636595.1 Kitasatospora sp. NPDC036755 | reverse complement strand
CCTGGGTCCGTGATCCGGATCAGGGACAGTGTCTGGTGGGTAGTTTAACTGGGGCGGTTGGCCGCCGCCCCGGACCGGCCCGCCACCGCCGAGCCGGCCACGCCCACCGCGACCGGGACCGCGACCGCGACCGGGACGCCGACGTCCTCCGTGCCGCCCACGGCGCCGCCGCGGCCGCAGCTGCCCGCCGTGGCGCAGATCGCGGGCGCCAACGGCGCGTTGGACAACTACCAGTCCGAGGACAAGGACGGGAACATGGTCGGCACCTACTTCGTCAACGGGACTGCGGCGCAGCAGTGGCGGCTGGACAAGGTCGTCGAGGGGATGTACTACCTGCGCAACGCCTCCAGCAACTACACCAAGGCGCTGGACCAGGACCGCAAGTCCGGGCTGGTGCAGATCTGGTCGAGCCCGCCCGCCGACTGGAACCAGGTCTGGGCCATCGCGCCGGTCCTGGGCGGCTACCGGATCTCCAACGTCGCCACCCAGCTGTGCCTGACCTCCGAGGGGATCGGCGTGAGCACCCACGTGGCGAACTGCTCGGGCGCCCAGAACCAGGTGTGGACGTTCTCCTGAGCCGCCGAACGGCCCCCCGTCCGGCGGCTCACGCCGGCAGCCAGGACGGCCACTGCCGGCGGGGCCGTACGGCGGGCCCGCCGGGGCCGATCAGCCCGCGCAGCCGGCCCGCCTCGGGGGAGCCGATGGAGGCCAGGATGTCGTAGGCCTCCGCGCGGCACGCCCGGGCGGTGTCCTCGTTGCCGCCGTCGGCGAGCGCGTCGCCGAGCGCCGCCAGGGCCAGCCCCCGCCCCCGGCGGTCGCCGTCCAGGGTCAGCACCTCCACCGCCCGCCCGGCCGCGGCCACCGCCTCCTCGCCGCGCCCCAGGGCGCGCAGCGACTCGGTCAGCCGCAACAGGGTGCGGCCGGTGCGGCGCCGGTCGTCCGGCCGCAGCAGGGACAGGGCGTTGCGGTGGTGGCGCAGCGCCTGCTCGAACTCGCCGCGGTCGTGGGCGATCGTCCCCAGGGAGTCCAGGGCGAGGGCCTGGAGGCCGTGGTCGGCGAGCCGGTGGCAGATCAGCAGGGACTGGTCGACGACCCGCACCGCCGCGTCGTGGCGCCCGAGCTCGGTGAACGCGCCCGCCAGGTTGAGCAGTTCGGCCGCCACCGAGCGCCGGTCGCCCAGTCGCTCCCAGACCGAGATCGCCGCGGTGAAGCCCTCCAGGGCGTCGCCCGGCCGGCCGACCTGGACGAACAGGGCGGCCAGCGAGGCGTGGGCCAGGGCGAGCAGCGGCCCCGGCAGCCCGTGGGCGGTGCACAGCTCGCGGGCCCTGAACAGCTCGGCGAGGGCCGCGGGTTCGGAGCCGACCTCGGTCAGCAGCCGTCCGAGCACCAGCCGGGCCCGGACCTCGGCCGTCCGGTCGCCCTCCCGGACGGCGGCCTCCAGCAGCACCTTGGCGGCGTGGCCGAGCGGCCGGGTGGCCTGGCCGGTCTCGCTCGACAGGCCGCAGCCGAGCAGCAGTTCGGCCGCCAGGTCGAGCCGGGGCGGCGCGGGCAGGGCGGCGTACTGGCCGACCAGCGCGCCGACACCCTGGTAGTCGACGGGGTCGTGCGCGGCCGGCGCGGGGCAGTGGGCGCCGGTGGTGGACAGGGCGGCCCGGGCGGCGCCGTGGCCCAACGCCGCCGCGGCATCGGCGTGGTGGCGGATCATCAGGCGGGTCAGGACGGCGGCCGGCTCCTCGTCGCCGCCCGCCGCCGCGCCGTCCGCCGCCGCGCCGTCCGCGCCTGCCCCCGCGCCCGGGCCCGGGCCCGGGGCGAGTCGCAGCGCGAAGGCGCGCAGCAGGTCGTGGTACCGGTAGCGGTCCGGCGGCGCCGTCTCCAGCATCGAGCAGTCGACCAGGGATTCGGCCAGTTCCTCGGCCTCGTGCTCCGGCAGTCCGAGCACCGCCGCGACCGCGCCCGGCGTCAGCGCGGGCACCTCCGGCACCGCCAACAGCCGGAACGCGCGCGCCTGTTCGGCCGTCAGCTGGTCGTAGCCGAAGCGGAACGCCGACTCGACGGCGAGGTCCCCGGCGCGCAGCACGTCCAGCCGCCGGCGGTTGCCGGACAGCTTGTCGAGCAGCCGGTCCATGCCCCAGCCCGGCCGGCAGGCCAGACGGGCGGCGAGGATGCGCACCGCCAGCGGCAGGTGGCCGCAGAGCCGTACGAGCTCCGCGGCCGTGTCCGCCTCGGCCCGCAGCCGCTGCTCGCCGATCACCTGGCCGAGCAGGCCCAGGGCCTCCTGCGGGGCGAAGGCCGTCAGTTCCACGACGTGCGCGTTGGGCAGCGAACCGAGCCTGGCCCGGCTGGTGACGAGCACCGCGCTGCCGGGCCGGCCGGGCAGCAGCGGCCTGATCTGCTCGGCGTCCCGGGCGTTGTCGAGGACCACCAGCACCCGCCGGTCGCCGAGCAGCGAGCGGAACTGGGCGGAGCGTTCGGCGACCCCGGGGGCCAGCCCGTCGGCCGGCACGCCGAGGGAGCGCAGGCAGGCGGCCAGCGCCTCCTGGGGCCGGGTCGGGCGGCCGTCGGCCCCGTGCAGGTCGAGGTAGAGCTGGCCGTCGGGGAAGTCCGCGGCCAGCCCGTGCGCGACGTGCACGGCCAGCGCCGTCTTGCCCACGCCGGCCAGGCCCGACACGGCCGCCACCGGCACGGTGTGGGGGGCCAGCAGGACGGCCCGCAGCGCGTCGGTCTGGGCCTGGCGGCCGGTGAAGTCGGCGAGGTCGGCCGGGACCTGGGTCGGCCGCACCGCCCCCGGCCGCGGCGTCCGGTCCCGGTACGGCGGCCGGGCCACGGCGGAGACGGCGGCGGAGGGCCGGAGCGGCGCGGGCGGTACGGGCGGCACGAGGGTCGCGTCGGCCGCCAGGATCCGGCGCTGCAGCTCGCGCAGGCCGGGCCCGGCGCACACGCCGAGCTGCGTGGCCAGCCGCCGGTCCGTCGCGCGGTACACGCCCAGGGCCTCGGCCTGCCGGCCGGTGCGGTAGAGGGCGAGCATCAGCAGCTCGGAGAACCGTTCCCGGAGCGGGTGTTCGGCCACGACGGCGGTCAGCTCGGCGACGGCCTCGCCGGACGGCCCGGCCTCGACCTCGGCCTCCAGGCACGCCTCCAGGACGGTCACCCGCCGTTCGGCCCATTCGCCGCGCTGCCGCTCCGCGTACGGGCCTGGCAGGCCGGTCATCGGCTCGCCCTGCCACAGCGCCAGCGCCGACCGGAGCACGGCGGCGGCCCGGTCGTGCTCCCCGGCGGCGCGCAACTCCCGTGCCTCGCCGACGAGTTCCTCGGCCCGGTGGGTGTCCAGCCCGCCCGGGTCCACGGCGAGCAGGTAGCCGCCGCTGAGCGTGGTCGGCGCGGCCGCCCCGAGGACGCGGCGCAGCCGGTGGACGTACGTGCGGATCACGGCGGAGGGCTTGGCGGGCGGCTCCTCGCCCCACAGGTCGTCGACGAGCTGGCCGATCGACACGGGGTGGTTGGCCCTCAACAGCAGGGCGAGCAGCAGGCTCCGCTGCTGTGGCGAGCCCAGCGCGAGCTCACCGCCGTCCCGCCACCCCCGCAGCGGCCCCAGCACCGCGAACCGTAAACCACCCACCGGCCGTTCCCCCTCCGCCCACACCCGCGATTCCCCCGGGCGGGCATTTTACCGACCGCATCGCCCCTGCTCAGGGCGGCCGCCGCCGCGGGCCCGGGCCGCCCGCCGCGCCCGGCGAGCGGAACGGCCGGTTTCGGCCAGTCGTGCCGCCGGTGGATACATCCGTTCACGTCTTCGGCATGCTGACCGCACAGGTTGTCCATAACGCGACAAGGGAGTTGGCCATGCGTCGAATCGCTGCTCTGGGGACCGGTGCGGCACTGCTGGCGGCCGCCGGGGTGCTGGCGGCGCCGAGCGCCTCGGCGACCTCGTACTGCAGCACCACCCAGGGGACGAACTGGGGCTCGGTGAGCTGCCAGACCACCGCCACCAAGAATCACTGGCAGCTGGTGCTGGTCTGCAACAACGACAACGTCAAGGGCGTCCAGACGACGGTCATCGGCTCCTGGCACATGGGCAACGGCAGCGACACCCTCTACTGTCCGACCGGCTACAGCACCGCCTACACCAAGGTCAACAACGACAACTGACCCGCCGGGCCCAGGAGTCGGCCCCGTCTCGGCGGGGCCGACCCCTGGGCGCCGTGGTGCGGCCGGACCTCGCCTCGCCGAACAGCCCTGCCGTGTCGGCGGCTTGACGGTCACGGAATAACTGAGTTAGTTACTGAATTATGGACTTCACTGTTATCGCCCATGCCGTGGAAGTCGACCACGGGGTCAAGCGCCTCTCCATGCGGTTCATCAAGCGCTACGCGGCTCCGGAGCGCGCCCGGCTGAGTGTGGAGCTGTGCGAGAGGATCTCGGCGGCCCTGGAGGAGTTGGACCTGATCACCGTGCCGAGGCGGCTGCCGACGTCGGAGAACGAGTACGTCTTCGTTGTCCACAAGCAGAGCCCCATCGGTGAGGCGGTGTTGATCGCCTCGGCCGTCGCCATGATGGAGAGGTTGGGAACTCCGGCGATTCCGAACATCTTCGATCACTTTCCCCAGGCCCGGCATCAGCTCACCTAGCGGATGGATGGCCTGATGTCGCCCACTTCCGATCAATTGTGTTCAGCGGGGGCATCGTGCCACGAGTGCGACTCGGATGGCCGCTAGAGTCTCCAGGCGCTCGGCGGTCCACCGTCGGCGCGCCGGTCCCGGGGGGCTGCGCAGTGGGGCATGCCATTCGAACCACCCTCACCCTTCCGAAGGGTGGAGTTCGGGGCGGGCCTCGGGAGTTTTCTCGTTGAAGCCGCGGCGCAACCGGAGTTCAGTGCATGTCCATCGCAATGACGACGAAGGAGAACGTCTTCCCCGGGTTTCCCCTGCCCCCACTGCCCTTGCCGGACAGCGTCTACTTCATCGATGACTCCGGTAATTCAGATATAACGCTGTTCGGATTGATTCGTGTACCTCAGACCGGCGGAGAGCTGACGACCGAGGCCGCGTGGACGCGGTTCCTCGAGGAACTCGCGGGGAACCCGCACCTCGTCTTCCAGCCCGGCACCTACCTGCACGCGGTCGACCTCGTCGCCGGTCGGGGCGGCCTGCTGCACCACACCCCGGGGCTCGCTCCCACCAGGCGCCAGAAGGAGGAAGCCGCGGGCGTCGTCCGACGCGGGCTGCAGGTGCTGGCCGACGTGCCCGGCATCGGGGTCAGCGTCGTCTACAGCCGCCGGGCCAGCCGCGAGGCCGTCTACGGGGCGCTCGTCGAACAGCTCAACGACCGCCACGCATCGGCCGACAGCACCTGCGAGGTCGTCATGGACGGCAACGGGACCGAGAAGCGGCTCAAGGCCGCGCACCACGACCTGCCGCGCGACCGTCGTCACGTCATCGGGGAACCGCTCCTGGTGCCGGCCAGGCTCAGGCACCTGCTCCAGGCGGCCGACTTCGTCGCCCACGCGGGATTCCAGTCGCTCGTGCGCGATCCAGCGCGCGAATTCATGTGGGACTGGTTCCCTGAGGCCTTCCCGCAGGCCGACGCGCTGGTGGACCTCGGACGGCTTCGCCAATAGGCCGGGCCCCGGCGATCAGCCGGGGCCCGGGGCGGACCTGGTGCTCCGAATCGTCGGGCCAGAACCGCAGAAGACAGTGTTCCACACATTCCGCTTCATCCCCTTCAGCTCGGAGGATTCATGTCCGCATTCGACCGCCTCTCCAAGGCGATCCTCTGGAAACGAGAGCAAGTCGTCGTCTCCAGCGTCGAGTTGAGGCTGCCGACCGAACCCGTGAAGTCCTCCCAAACCGAGGTCGTCGCCGCCGGGACGGCCAATCCGCTCGCCCGCCTGCCGGAATCCGCCTGGGAGGCGGTGGCCGGCGCGGTGACCAACCCGGAGGCGGTGGCCGTCATGCTGCGGCCGACCGAGCAGGAACCCACCGGCCTGCTGCTGGAGGAGCACGTCGAAGGCGCGACGCTGCGCAACCTCAACACCCGGGTCTGGCTGAGCGAACTGCTGCCGGGCATCCAGCCCCGCACCGGGATGGAGGTGATGGACACCGCGGACCCGCAGGTCTCGGGCACGACCGAGGACGGCGGGCCGTGCGCCGTCGTGCGCTACCGCTACCGCGACCTCCAGCACCTGAAGGACCACGTCCGGCAGACCGTCCACAGCACGCTCGCCATCAACAGCTACGCGTCCTCCATCCTGGCCCGCAAGGTGACCAGGCCCTTGATCGTCCATCCGGTCGAGTTCGTCTTCGAGGACGGAACGGCGCCGTTCACCATGCTCGTCGTGCGGGACGGGATCACGCGCCTGGCCAGCGCCTGGTCGGTGCTGGCAGGGCCCGACGCCGACGCCGCCGACACCGCGGACCTGCTGGTGCGGCAGCTCTTCGGCACGGTGCCCGCGGAATCCGCCGCGAACGGCCCGCGCCTCGGCGAGCGACTCGCGGCCGCGCGCCGGGACTGGCGGGCCTCGCTCGCCGCCGCCTTCGCGGAGGCCAGGGTCGGCGACGACCTGGATGACCGGGGCATCCACATCGCGCAGACCCTCGTGGTGCCCGCGCAGATCGCGGTCGGCGCCCAGGGCCACCCCGGCCACCTGCTCGCTCCCGAGGACGTCTTCGACGACGCCATGCGCTCCGTGCTGGCCAGCGTGCACGTCGAGTTCAAGGCGTGGGACTCGGCCGCGCAGAACGTCGAGGTCGCCACCCGCGCCCTCAAGCGCGTCATCCAGCTCGGCGACACCGGCATGGGCGGGGAGACCCTGCAGGTCGTCTACGGCCTCGCCGTGGGCCGGATCCGGCCGGAGGAGATGCCCCGGCACTACGGCGACAGCCGTCTCCCCGGTACGGCGCTGTGGCGCGGCATCCAGCTCGTCCACGCCCTGACGAGGCCCGAGCTCTACGGCCAGCTCAAGGACCAGGCCAAGGCGATCAAGGGCGGCTCCCGCATGAGCACCAGGGGTTTCGCCGAACTCCTCGGCCCGATCGTCGACCTGCCGTGGCGCAGCCCGAAGAAGGCCGTCGCCAAGCAGGCACGCAACGCCTGGGGCAACGGCGGGGTACTCACGCGCGACGTCCTCGGCGAGTGGGACCCCGTCCTCACGGACGACTTCACGACCCTCGTCGAGCCCGCACGGGCGGGGGACACGGACGCCCGTTGCACCCTCGCCGTCGCCGGCGGGATCGCTCTGATAGCCGACAAGCTGCTCACCCGCAACGTCGGCTCCTCCCTGATGGCTCCGCGCGAGAAGGGCGGAGTGCCGCTGCGGGCCGACGTCAACGCGGTCATCGAGGGGCTGTCCACCGCGGGCAACGCGACGGGGCTGTGGATCCTCGCGCTGGCCGCGAACCGCTTCCGCGTGGACGGGCTTCCGGAGAACTCCAAGCCCGTGCGGCAGCTCGTACGGGTCGTGCCCGACGAGTCGCAAGCCCCGTACGTCCACCTGAAGGTGGATCCGGGCCGGCCGGACCGGATCGCCCGCGACGGCCACGGCGTCCCCGTCCCGATCTTCGAGTGGGACGTGGTGGTCGCGCACGACCCGGAGCGGGCGGAGGCAGCGATCAGGGACCACGTCGCGCGATCGTACGTCCGCATGACGGAGCCGGCCACCCTCTTCGGCGACCACGGGTACTCCGACGGCTCCGCGGACGGTCCGGCACCGGCGTCGCAGGGGCGGGAGGAACCGAAGCCCGACGACGCGTCCTTCACCGTCCCCGGCTCCGAGGTGCCCCCCGGGCGACGTGCCGCCGACCTCCGCCGCGCCCTGCGCGCCGGGATCGACAGCGCCCGGGCGGCCCTGAACGACCTGCTGGAGGTCGACCGCACCGCCGGGAGCTGGCCCCCCGTGCTGGAGCCCGACGACTTCGAGGACCTGGGCCAGTCGCTCGTCGGCCTGCAGACCGACATGGAGAACCTGCGCCGCAACATCCAGAGCGACGAGCAGCCGGACTGCGACGCCGAGGAGGACGAGGACTGACCGGCGCGCGCCGAGCCGAGCGCGCGCCGCTGTCCGGAACCGTCCGCCTCCCGGGCCCCCGAGCGGCCGACCTGCCGGCACCTCGGCGTTCCGGGCTCCGGCACCGCGCCCGCGCCCGCGCCGCGCTTGCGTCCGCGCCGGCGCCGCGACAGCCGATCGACAGCGGAGCGTTAGCGCCGTCCCCGACCGTGGGAACCCGCCGCACCCGGCGGCGGTCACCGAAGGAGGCGTGATGTTCAGCAAGAGGACGACCGGCAGGGCCGGCACGGCGGGCACGCGGACGCGCGGGGGTGTCGCCCTGCTGGCCGCGGCCGGCGCGCTGGTGCTCGGCGCCGCCCCGGCGGCCGTGGCCACGCAGGCCCCGGACACCGCCGAGGGCCCGGCCGGGGTGCAGTCGGCGCGCAGCACCGCGGTGTCGCTCTACAACGGCACCACGGCCAAGATCTACCGGAACTACAGCTCGCTGTCGCACGGCGTCTGGGACGACGCCACCCCGCCGCAGGCCATCGACAAGGCCTCGTCGGCGTCCTGGGGCTCGCACTCCTCCGGCTTCATGACGGGCACCGAGGGCGAGGTGCGCTACCAGCTGGAGTCGGGTGAGGCGACGATCCACTGGAACAACCCGTTCTCCGGCAGCAACAGCTACAGCTGCACCGTCCCCGAGGGCTACACCTGTTCCTGGACGGGCGGCTCGGGCAACAACGCCTCGGTCGACTTCACCCTGGGCGGCAGCCCGAAGACCCTCGCCGCCGCGCCGGCCGCGTCCGCCGAGCAGGCGAGCGCGCTCTCCGCGGCCCGGAGCACCTACGTCGCGCTCCAGAACCGCACCACGAACACCATGGACCGCACCTCCTCCTCGCTCTCGCACGGCACCTGGAGCGAGAACATGCTGCCGCCGGACCACATCTTCCCGAAGGACAACGGGTCCTGGCAGTCGGAGTCCAACGGCTTCATGACCGGCACCGAGGGCCGGGCCGTCTACAACATGTACGACGTGGGCAACGTCGAGATCTGGTGGGACAACCCCTACTCCGGCAGCAACAAGTACGACTGCAAGGTCCCCGACGGCTACACCTGCAGCCGGGACGGCGGCGGCGGCGACAACGCCAACGTCACCTTCACCGTGAAGAAGGGCTGATCCGATGGAGCGCATCCTCCGCACCCGCCCGGGCGTCAAGGCCCTGGCCGCGGCCGCCGTCGCCGCGATGACCCTCGTCCCGCTGGCCGCGTCCGAGTCGCTCGCGGCTCCCGCGCCCGCCACGGCACCGGCCGCCGGGCAGCAGGCCGGCGCCGCGGTCGCGCTCGCGGCCGGGATCACCCCCGGGCAGAGCTACGTCCTCTCCCCGCAGAACGCGCCCGACCAGTGGCTGGGCGAGAACGCCTGGAACAGCATCACCACCCAGGCCAGCCGGTGGTGGTACGGGCAGGACCAGTACCACCACGCCCTGTGGACCGCCCGTGACGGCGGCAACGGCGCCATCGAGTTCCAGAACTTCGACTTCGGCGGCAGCCTCCAGGACGACGGCGGCGCCGTGGAGGCGAACTGGGGCAACGGCGGCTCGTGGGACTGGGTCACCGTCGCGGGCCCCAGCGGCACCGTCGCGCTGCGCAACCGCGCCACCAACCGCTATCTCGCGCTCGCCGGGAACACCGCCGTCATGACGGCGGGCGCCTTCTACTGGTTCGTCGTCAACGCCCACCCGTAACCGGCGGGGGCCCGTCGCGTCCCACCGTTCCGTCCGCGCCACCACAACCCCGATCACGCCATGTGATCGGGGTTGTGTGTATGAGTAGCATATGTTTCGGGTAGCTCCTCACTGATCATCAGATGAACAGCCAGGAGGACGTGTTGCTCGACTTCCGCATGCTCGGTCCCGTGGAGGTCCACCACAACGGGACGGCTGTCGACCTCGGGCCACCGAAACGCCGCACCGTCCTGGCCGTGCTGGCACTCGCGCACGGCTCCCTGGTCACCGTCGACCGCCTCACCGACGCCCTGTGGCACGAACGGCCGCCCACCCACGCGAAGACCACCATCCAGGGCCACGTCTCCCGGCTGCGCCGCCTGGTCCACCCCACCGGCGGGGCCACCATCGAGACGGTCGGCGACGGCTACCTGCTCCACGCACCCACCGAGGGCATCGACGTCCGGCGCTTTCGCGACGCCGTCTCCGCCTCCCGCCGCGACCACACCCTCCAGGCCCCCGCCGCCCCGGACTCGGCCGTCCCGACCCTGCGCAGGGCACTCGCCCTGTGGCGCGGCCCCGCCCTCACCGGACTCTGCGACACACCCCTGATCACCTCCGCCGCCGCCGAGTTGGAGGAGAGCCGGCTGAGCGCCGTGGAGAACCTCGGCCACGCGCTGACCTGCGAACACCGCGCCGAGGACGCCGTGGCCGTCCTGCGCGGCCCGGTCGACCGGCACCCGCTGCGCGAGTCACTGGTGGCGGCGCTGCTCGACGCCCTGCTCGCCGCCGACCGCCAGGCCGCCGCCATCCGGCTCTACCACCGCACGGCCCGGCTGCTGGCCGACGAACTCGGCGTCAGCCCCGGCCCCGCGCTGGCCCGCTCCTACGCCCGGATCCTCGCCGGTCCCCAGCCCGGAGAGCACACCCTGCCCGCGCCCCGCACCCAGCCCTCACCCCGCTCCTCACCCCGCTCCTTATCCCGCCCCGCGGACCTCCCGGAGGCCGTCCTCCCCGAGACTGCCCACCCCGAGGCCGCCCGCCCGGTCGCCGACGGTGTGCGGCGCCCGTTCCTCCTGCCCCGCCGCCCGGCCGGCTTCCGCGGCCGCGAGCACGAACTCGACCGCCTGGACGAAGCCGTGGCACCCACCCGCGACGCCCCCGTCTGCCTGGTCACCGGCCCCGCCGGCATCGGCAAGAGCGCGCTCGTGGCCCACTGGGCGCAACGCGCCGCGACGGCGTTCCCCGACGGCGTCCTCTTCGCCCGACTCGACGGATTCGTCGGCACCGCCCCCGCCGCCGACCCCGCCTTCGTCCTGAGGGACTTCCTCGTCGCCCTCGGCACCAGACCGGACGACCTCCCGCACAGCCCCGCCGCCGCCGAGAGCCGCTACCGCGAACTGCTCCGCGACCGCCGCGTCCTGGTCCTCCTCGACGACGCCCTCAGCTACGACCAGGTACGGCCGCTGCTGCCCGACGCGGCCGGCTGCGCCAGCGTCGTCACCAGCCGCAACCGGCTGGAGAGCCTGATCGCCGCCGACTGCGCCCGGCCGCTGCTGCTCGACCGGCTGGAACCACGCCAGGGCGCCGCACTGCTCGCCGACGTGCTCGGGCCGGAACGCGTCGAAGCCGAACCGTCCGCCGTCCGCCGCCTCGTCTGGCTGTGCGACGGCCTGCCGCTCGCCCTGCGACTGACCGGCGCCCGGCTCGCGACCAGGCCGGAACGGTCGCTGCGCGAGGCCGCCGAGGAGATGCGGGACGAACGCCAGCGCCTCGCCCTGCTGGCCGCCGGCGAGTTCGACCTCGCCTCCGTCCTACGGGCCAGCGTGGGCCAACTGCCGCCCGAAGCGGCCGAACTCCTGCACCTGCTGGCCCACCACGCCGGCCCCGACGCCGACCTCGGCGCGGTGACCGCGCTGGCCGGCGGCGACCCGGCCGCCGTCCGGGCCGCACTGAACCGGCTGATCACCGCCAACCTGCTGGAAGAACGGGCCCAGGGCCGCTACGCCCTGCGCGACCTCGTCCGGCTGTTCGCCCGGACGCTCGGCCCCGCGCCCGACCCCGACCGCCTCCTGCGGCTCCTCGACCACTACCTGTGCGGGGCGCTGGCAGCCGCCGCCGTGGCGGGGCCCGGCGGCGGGCTGCCCGAGGACGTCCGCCCGCCGGCCGGCGCACCCGCGTTCGCGGACCGGGCCGAGGCGATGGCCTGGTACGCGCGGGAACGGCGCAACCTGGTCGCCGCCGTGGCGGCGGCGGCCGCGGCGGGCCACCACGGCCGGGTGTGGCGCCTCGCGGCGCTGCTGTGGCCGCTGGTGATCCAGCAGACGAAGGGCGAGTGGGCGGCCCCGCTGGGGCACGCGCTGGCCTCGGCGGTCCAACTGGCGCTGCTGGGCCACCACGGCGAGGCCCGGTGGTACTTCGACCGCGCCGGACGCCTCGCCGGACAGGACGGCCCCGCCGCCGACGCCACCGACGCCTCCGGCCCGACCGAACGCCCCGGCGGAACCGCCAGAAGCCTCGGAGAGGCACGCTTCTGCTCCTGACCGGGCCGCCCGGGGGACCGGGACGGGGTCGGCCGCGGGGCGGGCGGGTCGTTCGTCGGGTGGCTGTCGGGTCCGGGTGGGTGCCGGCCCCGGCGGGGGACCGGCCCGGCCGTTCCACAGCGGCAACCGGCCTGCCGGACGCGGGTTTCGGTCCTCGCCTCGCGGACGAGGACCGGGGCCGGCACGCATGGTGCCGTGACGTTCCGCCTTGGACGCGCTCGTGGCCGCCGCCCCACCTGCCGGTGCGTACCCCGGAGTCCGACCGCCCGGCGCCCCGGCCTCCGGCAGCCACAACCGGGAGCCGGGAGCCGGGAGCCGGCCGTCAGGTCGCGGCTCGCAGAGCCGCGAGCCGCGCAGCGCGGGGCGGGCCCAGGTGGCACCCACAAGCCCCCCACCAACCCGCGATTCGAATGCGCGGGACGTCGGTTGAGGGCCTTCCCGTGAGGGAGAGGCCGGGCCCGTGGTGGCGCTACGAGGCACCGGAAGTCGGCGGGGTCGACTTCTGGTGTCGGGTGGCTTGGGTGCGGCAGTGGGTGAGGGCGTAGGTGAGGCGGCGGTCGGGGTTGGGGACGGCGGTGAGGAGTTCGCCGGCGGTGGTGAGGGTGGTCCAGTAGGTGGCGGGGTCGCCGGTGCGGGGCAGGGGGCGGGCGAAGGCGAGGGAGAGGTAGGCGGCGGTGAGGTTGCCGGTGGTGAACCAGCGCTGGAGTCCGTGGCGGTGGCCGGGGCGGATGCCGCCCATGGCGTCCATGGCGACCAGGAAGAGGTCGACGACGGCGAGTTCGGTGTCGGTGAGGGACTTGGGGACGTCGAAGACGCCGAGGGCTTCGAGGACTTCGCCGGTGTCGCACTCGGAGTCGGGGCGGGGGTCGGCCAGGAGGGCGTCGTAGCAGTCGGCGAGGCGGCGGGTGGTCTCGGCGAGCGGGATGTCCAGGGCGAGGCAGACGGCGCGGGCGACGGGCAGCGGCGGGTGGCCGAGGCGCGCGATGAGGGCGTAGGTCGCGGCGGGGGTGGCGCCCCGGGAGAGGGTGTGGCGGGCCAGGGTGGTCAGCGAGGGCTGGTGCATGGGGAGTTCGGGCCTTCAGACGGTGACGAGGGCGGGCGCGGGGGCGGGGGCGACGAGCACCCAGACGAACTTGCCGATGCCGCCCGGGCGGGAGCAGTGGCCCCAGCGCTCGGCGAGCTCGTCGACGAGGAACAGGCCGCGCCCGCACTCGTCGTCGGGCGAGGCGGTGCGCAGGGTGGGGCGGCCGGTGCCGGCGTCGTGGACTTCGAGGCGCAGGCGGGAGCCGCAGAGGGAGATGCGGATCTCGATGTGGCAGTCGTCGGGGCCGTCGGAGTGCTGCACGGCGTTGGCGAACAACTCGCCGAGGAGCAGTTCGGCGGTATCGCGGTAGCGGTCCCCGGAGGGCAGGGCGGCCAGGTAGGCGCGGAGCAAGTACCGGGCCAGCGGCGTGGATTCGACACGGGCATCGAGCCGCGCGACGAACGCGCGAGGCCGACGGGCAGTGAGCATGGGGGAAGTACCTCAAGGGATGGCATGCGAGTGGAATGCGCCGTGCGCTGCGAGATGGACGGTCTCGGCAGGTTGCGCTGTGCACCCGGTGAATCACCGGGTGTAGCTATGGTGGCGCTCTGACCCCTACTATCGGAAGCCGATCTGACGCTTGAAGTCGATGCACGGCAAGTAGGTGAAGGTCAATGAACCTCAAGGAACTTGATCCAACATCAAGTCCATGGGCCCCCTTCGGGGTGCAACTCCGCAGGTCGCGCAGGGCTGCCGGCCTCACGCAAGCTCAGTTGGCGAGGCGCGTGGGGGTCGATCCTTCCTACGTCTCCTATGCCGAACTTGCCCCGCCTGGCCGGACCCCGCCGAGCGAGAAGTTCGCACGTGACGCCGATCGCGTGTTGGACACGGGCGGAACCCTGCTGCTGATGTGGCTCCAGGCCAAGCACTCGGCGTTGCTGGAGGGGTTTCCGGAGTACGCAGCCAATGAGGTCCTGGCTAGTGAGATCCGGATCTTTGAACTGGGCGTCATCCCGGGCCTGCTTCAGACGAAGTCCTATGCAGCAGCTCTGACAAGGGCGGATGTTCGCCGGCGAGACATCACTCCCAAGCAGGCAGAAGAAAGGCTGGCCTTTCTGTTTGCGCGGCAGGAGGCTTTGGCGCGACGAGACCCGCCGCTCATCCATGCCGTGCTGGACGAGAGCTGCCTCCGGCGGACCATCGGTGGCCTGGAGGTCATGAGGGAGCAGTTTGAGCAACTTCAACGGCTCTACGAGCAGGGGCGTGTGGTGCTTCAGGTGGCGCCGTTCAGTATGGGAGAGCACAGGCCATTCGCCCTACCCATGCGGTTGCTGACGCTCCCCGACGGCTCTCTGTTTGGCTACTCTGAGTCTGAGGGGCGGGGGCATGTGGAGCGAGATGACGACAGGCTCCGCGACTGGCGCAGGAGATACGATCGGCTACAGGTAGGGGCGCTGGCTGAGTCGGCGACCCTCGAACTGATACTCCATGCCGGGAAGGACTCTCATGGCTGATTCCGACTTGACTACCGTTTCATGGGTGAAGTCGACGTACAGCCAGCAAGGCGGCGATTGCCTTGAGGTTGCGCGTGGCTCGCTTGGGGTGGTGCCCGTTCGCGACTCCAAGGACCCTGAAGGGCCGGTTTTCGTCTTCCCGGCCGAGGCGTGGCAGTCGTTCGTCACCGCTGTTCGCAGTGGTGAGTTCGGGGGGGTCTGAGCCCAGCCTGGAATCCGCAGGCCCGGGCCGTTCGCGGCTCGGGCCTGCGGTCAGTTCTTCTCGTTCCTCGACCGGCTCGGCTGTAGGGCGAAGCAGCCGTCGGGGCGGGTTCAGGGGGCCAACGGCTCGATCTCACCGGCGAAGACGATGATCTGGTCGATGAGGCTGCGCCGCAGATGCACGACGTCCGTTCCCGTCAGGCGGGGGCCTTCGTCGGGCGTGGTGAACACCCACTGGTACCGGGCCCATTCGCCGGGCATGTCGACCGCCGAGCAGCGGACCATGGTGCCGGCCCCGGCCGGGTGGTGCCGGATGTCCAGGACGAACCGTTCGACCGCCTCGATTCCCTCGCTGCGGCCCAGTGGCCCCCAGAAGACCACGTCCGACGTCAGGGCCTGGGAGAGCAGGGCCGTCACATAGCTGTCGTCCGAGGCGTTGAACGCGGAGATGAACGTGTCGATCGCGGAGCTTGCGGTCTCTTCCTGCATCCCCCAGTAATACCAGCAGTTTCGCGTGCGCTCGACCCGCGATCCGCCGTCCGACCACGGCGAACAGGCCCGGTCACGGCTCTGGTTGGCGTTGCGGTCCCGCCGGCGTCGGGCTGTGGCCGCCCCGGCCCCGGCCCGCTGCCGGGCCTGCCCGGGCGGGCTTGTCGATGGTCCGTCTCCATCCCAGGAATCTGGGATTGAGACGGACGTTCGGGCGACGGAAGGATCTGCTCGGCAGGAACGCCGGGGCACCCTCGGCTCGGACCTGTCAGATACCCGTCATACCGGCGGCCGTCGAGGCGGCCGCCGCGCCCGCCGGTGCTCCACGGTGCCCGCTCTCGGACTTCGGTGACGTGGAAGCGCCGGCCCCCGCATGCTCCTTCTTCGGCCCTTAGGAGTTCGCAGTGATCCGCCTCGCTTCCCGTCGACGTGCCGCAGTGCCCGTCGCCGTGGCGCTCTCGGCCCTCGTCTCGTTCGGCGTGCTCGGCGCCGGGACGGCCCAGGCGACCCCGACCTCGCTTCCGAAGCCCCCGACGCCCACGTGCAACCCCAGCGTCGAGCCGACGTGGGTGGACATCATGTCCTACCAGGTCGCCCCGGTCGTCACCGACTCCCTGGCCGTGCAGGTCCCCGACGGGGCGACCGGCCAGCGCACCGAGACGCTGATCAACACGGACTCGGTGACCACCACCGTCAACAACAGCACCGAGATCGGCGCGGGCCTCTCCATCCTGTTCGTCAAGGTGGAGGCCAAGGTCGGCTTCTCCGTCATGAAGACCACGTCCACCACGAAGACCAGCCAGATCACGACGACCTGGAACCTGAACAAGCCCGGCAGGTACGGCCTCTACCGGGGCACCCGCAAGGTGCAGGGCGAGTGGGTCAAGTACCTCTGTGCCGCGACCAGCCCGACCACCGGCGTGTGGATCAACGCGCTCAACGGCGGCTCCGGCACCTTCACCACCTTCGAGCCCCCGGAGATCGGTGCCGTCTCGTGCGCGAACCAGGAGCCCGCCGGCACGTTGCGGCGGGCCGTCCAGATACAGCTGAGCTGCTGACCGGGCCATGGAACACACCGAGGAGAACAGCATGACCAGCAGCACGGCGCACCCCGTCCGCCGACCCTCCGCGCGTTCGGCGGGCGCCGCCCGCGCGGCGGCCCGGGTCCTTCGGACGGCCGTCGCCACCGTCGCCGCGGTGGCCCTGCTCGCGACGCCGGCGGTGGCGGACACCGGGACCGGATCCGCTCCGGCCGCAGCGCCCCGGGCTTTCGTCGGTCACGAATGGAAGGGCTGGGACTGCGACGGGTACTACCGGATCGAGACGCCCACCCCGGACATGGTCCTGGAGTACGACCAAGGCTCCGACAACAAGGCGGTGCTCCAGAGGAAGTGGAGGGGCGCGGACACCCAGCTGTGGGAGGTCTGCCGCTGGCCCGGCGGCCCGTTGTCGACCGCCGACTTCATCCTGAAGGCCAAGAACGGCGGCGACTGCGTCACCCTCTGGGGCGGCTACCAGCAGGAGGACTACTGGTTCTCCGTCTACAACTGCGACAGCGTCCAACAGAACCAGAAGTTCTGGTTCTCCCACGACTCGGCAACCGACAAGATGATGTTCCAGGTGCTGCACAGCGGTATGTGGATGGCGATCCAGGGCCCGTTCGCGGGGGACGGCTCGCACGTCGCCCAGTACCTGAACCGCGCCACCGCGTTCTCCATCCCGGGGTACTGGGCGAACAACTCGCGGTAGCCCCGCACCGGGCCCGAACGGCTCCCGTGCCGCCCCCGGGGACGGACACGGGGCCCGGACCGCGAACGGTCCGGGCCCCGCTCCGCGCCCGGGACACCCGGGGCCGCAGCCGTGCGACCGCCAAGAAATCGGCTACCGCCGGCCCGCCGGATGGAGCAGCATGACCCCGTGTCCGATACCTCAGTACTCACCCGCACCGAGGCCGCCGAGCGCCACCGCCTGCTCGACGTCCGCACCGTCCACCTCGACCTCGACCTGACCCGGGGCCCGGAGGTGTTCGGCTCCACCACCGTGATCCGCTTCGGCTGCGCCACCCCGGGCGCCGGCACCTTCGTGGACGTCAAACCGGCCCGGCTCCACCGCGTGGTGCTCAACGGCCGCGAGCTGGACGTCGCCGCGCTGGAGGCCGGGCGCTTCCCGCTGACCGGCCTGGCCGCCGACAACGAGCTCACCGTCGAAGCCGACATGGCCTACTCGCACACCGGCGAGGGCATGCACCGCTTCACCGACCCCGCCGACGGCGAGGACTACGTCTACACCCAGTCCTTCCTCGACGACGGCCCGCGGGTCTTCGCCTCCTTCGACCAGCCCGACCTCAAGGCGCGGTTCACGGTGTCCGTCACCGCGCCCCGGCCGTGGACCGTGGTCGGCAACGGCCTGTCCCGCCAGGTCGAGCCCGGCCGCTGGGAGTTCGCGACCACCCCGGTGATCAGCAGCTACCTGGTCTCCGTGGTCGCCGGCCCGCTGCACTCGGTGCGCGCCGAGCACGACGGGATCCCGCTGGGCCTGCACTGCCGCCGCTCGCTGGCCGCCCACCTGGACGCCGACGCCGACGAACTGCTGGAGATCACCCGGCAGGGCTTCGACCACTACCACCGGGTCTTCCGGCACCGCTACCCGTTCGACAGCTACGACCAGTGCTTCGTCCCGGAGTTCAACGCCGGCGCGATGGAGAACCCGGGCTGCGTCACCCTGCGCGACGAGTACGTCTTCCGCTCCGCCGTCGACGACACCAAGCGCGAGGAGCGCGCCCTGGTGGTCGTCCACGAGATGGCGCACATGTGGTTCGGCGACCTCGTCACCATGAAGTGGTGGGACGACCTGTGGCTGAACGAGTCCTTCGCCGAGTACATGGCCTACCGCGTCACCGCCGCCTCCACCCGCTTCACCAGCGCCTGGACGGGCTTCGCCGCCAACCGCAAGCCCTGGGGCTACGACGCCGACCAGCGCCCCTCCACCCACCCGGTGGCCCCCGGCACGGTGGACGACACCGCCCAGGCCCTGCAGAACTTCGACGGCATCTCCTACGCCAAGGGCGCCGCGGCCCTGCGCCAACTGGTCGCCTGGCTCGGCGAGGACGCCTTCCTGGCCGGCGTCAACGACCACTTCGACGAGCACGCCTTCGGCAACGCCACCCTCGACGACCTGCTGCGCGCCCTGGCGGCGGCGAGCGGCCGCGACGTCCACGCCTGGGCCGAGCGCTGGCTGCGCACCACCGGGGTGGACACCCTGCGGCTGACCGACGGCCGGATCGAGCACACCGCGGCCGACGGCGGGCCCACCCGCCCGCACCAGCTGACCGTCGCCCACTACCGGCGCACCCCCGAGGGAGCCCTGGAACTCGCCGAGCGGGCACCGCTCGCCCTGGCCGCCGACACCGACGCCGACACAGGCACCGACACAGGCACAGGCACAGGCACCGACGCCGCGGAGGCGCCGGGCACCACCCTGGCCCGGCCCGCCGCCACCGCGCTCACCCTGCTCAACGACACCGACCTCGGCTACGTCAAGATCCGCCTCGACGCCGCCTCCTGGGACACCGCGCGCACCTCGCTCGGCGCCGTGCCCGAGGAGGAGGCCCGGGCGGTGCTCTGGAGCGCCGCCCGCGACCAGGTGCGCGACGGCGAACTGGCACCCGACGCGTACCTGCGGCTGGTCGCCGACCACCTGCCCGGCGAGACCTCCGTGCACCTGGTGGACGCGGTACTCGCCTTCGCCCGCGACTTCGTCGTGGACTGCGCCGTACCCCCGGCCGACCACCCGGCGGCGCTCGCCCGGCTCGGCGAGGTCTGCCGCGCCCTGCTGCGGCGCACCGAGGGCGAGCCGGACCGCACCGGCCTGCGCCTGGTGGCCGCCCGCGGCGTGATCGGCACCGCCCTCGGCGAGCAGCAGGCCGCCGAACTGCGCGACTGGCTGGCGGCCGGCACGGTGCCCGGCGGCCCGGCACTCGACCCCGACCTGCGCTGGCAGCTGCTGCTGCGCCTGTGCGTGCTCGGCGCGGCCGGCGAGCCGGAGATCGCCGCCGAACTCGCCGCCGACCCCAGCAGCACCAGCGAGCAGGGCGCCGCCCGCTGCCGCGCCGCCCTGCCCGACCCGGCGGCCAAGGAGGCCGCCTGGCAGGCGCTGTTCCACGGCGAGCTCTCCAACTACCTGGCCATCGCCACCGCCAGGGGCCTGTGGCAGCCCGAGCAGGCCGACCTGCTGGACGAGCTGACCGCGCGCTACTTCAAGGAGCTGGGGCCGGCCGCCGCCCGCCGCGGCCCCGCCCTGGCCCGGGTGCTCGCCACGGCGGGCTTCCCCGCCTTCGCGGCCACCGAGCGCACCGTCCGGGCGGCCGAGGCCTGCCTGGCCGACCCGGACCTCACCGCGGCGACCCGGCGCGGGCTGGTGGACCAGCTGGACACGCTGCGCCGCGCGGTCCGGGCCCGGGAGCTGACCGGGCGGTAGACCCCGGCGGCCCACCACCGCCGGCACCGTCCGGCCTCATGGAAACGGCCGGCGGAAGGTCCCTTCGGACACTTCCGCCGGCCGTCGCGCCGTGCTCCCGGCTACGCGTCGTGCTCCCGGCTACGCGCTGGGCCGGCCCTGCTCGTCGTACGAGGAGGTGCCCTCGTCCAGCAGCGGCTCCTGCGTCTTGAGGTGCGCCGGGGCCAGCGCCCGCAGCGTGTGGTAGCCGGTGATGACCACCAGCGTGCCGAGCGCGATGCCGCTGAGGCTGAAGGTGTCGGTGAACTTCAGCGTCACGTTGCCGATGCCGATGATGATGCCCGCCGCGGCCGGCACCAGGTTCAGCGGGTTGCGCAGGTCCACCTGGGCCCTGGTCCAGATCTGCGCGCCGAGCAGGCCGATCATGCCGTACAGGATGACGGTGATGCCGCCGAGCACCCCGCCGGGGACGGCGGCCACGATGGCGCCGAACTTCGGGCACAGGCCGAACAGCAGGGCGAAGCCGGCGGCGCACCAGTAGGCGGCGGTGGAGTAGACCCGGGTGGCGGCCATGACGCCGATGTTCTCCGAGTACGTGGTGTTCGGCGGGCCGCCGACCGCGGTGGAGAGCATGGAGCCGATGCCGTCCGCGGAGATCGCGGTGCCCAGCTTGTCGTCCAGGTTGCTGCCGGTCATCTCGCCGACCGCCTTGACGTGCCCGGCGTTCTCCGCGACCAGCGCGATCACCACGGGCAGCGCCACCAGGATCGCCGACCACTGGAAGGACGGGCCGTGGAAGGTCGGCAGGCCGATCCAGTCGGCCTTGCCGACGCCCGACAGGTCCAGGCGCCAGTGGTCGGTCAGGTGCCCGCCGCCGTCCACCGAGTGGATCTTCCCGAAGACTCGGTCGAACACCCAGGAGATCCCGTAGCCGAACAGCAGCCCCAGGAAGATCGCCACCCGCGACCAGAAGCCGCGCAGGCACACCACGGCGAGGCCGGTGAACAGCATCACCAGCAGCGCCGTCCACTGGTCCTGCGGCCAGTACGTCGAGGCGGTCACCGGGGCCAGGTTGAAGCCGATCAGCATGACCACCGCGCCGGTGACGATCGGCGGCATCGCGGCGTGGATGATGCGCGCCCCGAACTTCTGGACCGCCACACCCACCAGGAACAGCGCCACGCCCACCACGAACACCGCGCCGGTCACCGTCGCGCTGGTGCCGCCCTGCGCCCGGATCACCGCGGCCACGCCCACGAAGGACAGCGAGCAGCCCAGGTAGCTGGGCACCCGGCCCTTGGTGGCGAGCAGGAAGATCACGGTCGCCACGCCGGACATCATGATCGCGAGGTTGGGGTCGAGCCCCATCAGCACGGGCGCCACGAAGCTGGCCCCGAACATCGCCACCACGTGCTGGGCGCCGAGGCCCACCGTACGGGGCCAGGAGAGCCGTTCGTCGGGACGGACCACCGCCCCCGGTGCGGGCGTGCGCCCGTCACCGTGCAGCTTCCAGCGCACGCCGAGATCCATGGTGAGGTATCGCTTTCTCTGTACTTCCGGGGAACTGTCCGCACCATTGTCGTGGCCGCCGGGTGTCCCGGCGATCACACGGACCCGCGTGAGCTGCGAAGACGTGTGCCGAGGCCTGACGGGCCCGGTGCTGTCGGGGATCTTACGGCCAGTCGTTCCACGCCGGCGGCGCGCCCTCGGTGATGCCCCGCACGTGCAGCGCCTCCAGGACGACCGGGTCCCTCCCGGCGCCCCGGACCGTCGGCCCGACCCGCTGCTCGCCGGAGGCGACGGCACCTACTTCCAGGGGCCCCGGTGCTTCCAGGGGCCCTCCGGTGGCGAGAGCGTCGGCGCGGGAAGCAACCCTTCGCCGCCCGGCAAGGGTCTGTACATCGACGACTCGCCCAAGGTCACCTACTGGCAGCAGAGGATGGACGACGCCGTCACCTGGTGGTTTGACCTGGGACGACGCTCTGCGGTCGGCGGGTCGCCAGCTGTCATATGCTTGTCATATACATCTAAGGGGGGTGCGTGGAGTTCCGACTGCTGGGCTCGGTGGCCGTGCTGGCCGCGGACGGCCGCGAACTTCCGGCCGGATCGGCCAAACGCCGCAGCCTGCTGGCCATGCTGCTGCTCAACCCCGGAGCACCGGTCACCGTCGAGCGGCTCACCGGGACCCTCTGGGCGGACGAGGAACCGCCCCGGCACTCGCGCACCGTCATCCACAACCACGTCTCCGGGCTGCGCGCCCTGCTCACCGCCCACGACGCCCCCGCCGCCGGCATCGAACTCGTCACCGACAACGGCGCCTACCTGCTGCGGGCACCCGGCCGGGCAGTGGACGCCGTACGGTTCGAACGCCTGGTGGCCCGCGCCCGCGCCCTGGACGCCGCCGACGCCGCCGAGGCCGCCGCCGCCCTGCGCGAAGCCCTCGCCCTGTGGCGCGGCCCCGCCCTGGCCGGCACCACCGGCGGCCTGCCGCTGCAGTGCGCCGCCCAGGCCCTGGAGGAACAGCGGCTGGCCGCCGTCGAGGAACTCGCCCGCGCCCACGGCCGGCTCGGCGACCACGGCACGGCCGCCAACCTGCTGCACACCGAGGCCACCGCCAACCCGCTGCGGGAGTCCCTGGTCGCCGGACTCATGCTCGCGCTCGGCCGCGCCGGACGCCGCTCGGAGGCCCTGGACCACTTCCACCGCACCCGCCGCGCCCTGGCCGAGGAACTCGGCATGGACCCCGGACCGGAACTCGCCGACGCCTACGACCGCCTGCTGCGCGCCGACGCCCCGCCGCGTCCCGACACACCGCGCACCGACGCCCTGCCGCCCCGCTCCGACACGCCGCGCCCCGACGCCCCGCCGCCCCGCTCCGACCGGGTGCCGCCCGCCCGGATCCCCGGCGACCAGGAGCCGCCGGACCGTGTCCCGCCCGCGCGGGTCGCCACCGTCGGCGGCCTGGCCTCCGTCCCCGACCAGCGGCCCGCCCCCGCCTCGTCAGCCCCCGCCCCCGTGCCGCCGCCCGCCGCCGTACCGCCCGCGGTCCCCGGCCCGCAGCACACCCCCTGGCCCTTCCCCCGCCGCCCGCGCGGCTTCGCCGGCCGGGAGGACGAACTGGCCGCGCTCGACCGGGCCACCGCCGCCCCCGGCGCGATCGCCGTGCTCACCGGCGGCGCCGGTGTCGGCAAGACCACCCTCGCCCAGTACTGGGCCCACCGCCGCCGGCAGGACTTCCCCGACGGCCGGCTCTTCGTCGACCTGTGCGGCCACAGCCCGCTGCCGGAGCGCGACACCGCCGCCGTCCTGCGCGAGCTGCTGCTCGCCCTCGGCCTGCCCGCCGAGCAGATGCCCGCCACCCCGGAGGCGATGGCCGCCCGCTACCGCGAACTGACCGCCGCCCGCCGGATGCTGATCGTCCTGGACAACGCCCGCCGCTCCGAGCAGGTACGCCCGCTGCTGCCCGACGGCGACGACTGCGTCACCCTGGTCACCAGCCGCGACCGGCTCGGCGGGCTGGTCGCCTCCGACGCCGCCCGTCCCGTGCCGCTCGCCGAGCTCTCCTCCCCGCAGGCCGTCACCCTGCTCGCCGCCACCCTCGGCGCCGACCTGGTCGCCGCCGAGCCCGAGGCCGCCGCCCGCCTGGCCGGGCTGTGCGACGGCCTGCCGCTCGCGCTGCGGCTGGCCGCCGCCCGCCTCGCCACCGGGCCCGTGCGCGCGCTGGCCGCCCTCGCCGACGAACTCGCCGACGAACAGGACCGCCTGGACCTCCTGGACGTCGAGGACACCAGCGTCGCCGCCGCCCTCGCCCTGACCGTCCAGCACCTCGCGGACCCCGCCCTCCGGATGTTCCGCCGCCTCGGCGCCCACACCGGCGCCACCCTGGACAGCCGCACCGCCGCCGCGCTGGCCGGCTGCCGCCCCGAGGAGGCCGCCGAGGCACTGGCCCAGCTGGCCGCCGCCCACCTGATCGTCCAGATCGGCCGGGACGCCTACACCCTGCACGACCTGGTCCGCCTCTACGCCCGCAGCCTGTCCGGCGACACCGACCGCGAGGTGCTGCCCCGGCTGCTCGACCACCTGCTCAACACCCTGCTCACCGCCTGCGCCGCCGCCGAGCCGGGCAGCGAGCCGTGCTGCGCCCTGCCGCCGGGCATCCGCCGCCCCGCCGAGGTCCGCCCCTTCCCCGACCGGGAGAGCGCGCTCACCTGGTACGCCGCCGAACGCGACACCCTGCGCGGCGCGGTCGAGGCGGCCGTCGCCGCCGGGCTGCACGACCGGGCCTGGCGCCTGGTGCTGCTGCAGTGGCCGCTGATCGTCTGGCAGGTCCGGGACGGCTGGGCGCCGCTGCTCGAACACGGCCTGGCCGCCGCCGAGGCCGACCGCGACCCCGGCGCCCAGTCCCGGGCCCGGGCCCTGCTGGGCTGGGTCCTGCTGGAGGAGGGCCGCCCCGGGGAGGCCCTGGTCCACCTGGAGCGCGCCCCCGACCTCGCCGCCCGGGCCGGCGACGGCACCGCCCAGGCCGTCGCCCTGGTCAACCTCGCCGTCGCCCTCGGCCGGCACGGTGACCACGCCGGGCGCGCCCGGGTGGGCGGCCTGCTGATGAAGGCCCTGTCGCTGGCCGACCGGGCCGGGCGCGCGGACCTGGTGGCCCTGGCCCGCCAGCACCTGGCCCACACGTGCCTGGCGGCGGGCGCCGCCGAGGAGGCCGCCCACCACGCCGCCCGCGGCCTGGCCGTGGCCGAACCGCCCTTCCCGGTCACCCGCCGGGTGGTCCTGCAGACCCTCTACGGCCGCGCCCTGGCCGCCATCGGTCGGCCGGAGGAGGCCGCCCTGCACCTCGGCGCCGCCCTGCGCACCGCCCGCGCCCACCAGTACGGGGAGGGCGAGGCGGACGCCGAGGCGGCCCTGCGCGCGCTGCCGGCGGCCGTCGCCGCCGTGGCGACGGCCGCGCCCGCCACTGCCACTGCCACCGCCACTGCCGCCGCGTCCGCCACCGCCACCGCGTCCGCCACCGTCGACGGCTCGTACTGACGGGCAGCGCTGACGGGCAGCACTGACGGGCCGTCCCGCAGGGAAGGATGGAGGCAGCGGGGGAGAGCCCGGGCCGCGGGCGAAGCCGGCACACCACCTGGCCGAGGGGGTCCGCCATGACCAAGCCGGAGGAACCGCACCGCCGGCCCGAAGTGCTGGAGCTGTACCTGCTGGCGGTGGAGATGGCCGACCGGATCTCCGCCCGCCGGGGGAACGCCAACACGTTCTTCCTGTCCGTGCAGACCGCGCTGGTCACCCTGATCGGCTTCGGGATACCCAAGCTGTCGGAGTCCCCGTGGTGGGTGCCGACGGCCGTCGCGCTGGCCGGCATCACCCTCTCCGGCGCCTGGTGGATGCAGCTCAGGAGCTACCGGGACCTCAACGGCGCCAAGTTCCAGGTCATCAACTCCCTGGAGGAGAGGCTGTCCGCGCGGATCTACACCGACGAGTGGGACGCCCTCAGGAACAGCGCCCGGCAGGGCCGGCACCACCGGCACTACACCGAACTCGGCACCACCGAACGGCTCGTGCCGATGATATTCGCGGCAGCCCATCTGATCCTGCTCACCGGCACGCTCGCCACCGGCACACTGGCCGTATGAGCCACCTCGACCCCATCGCGGACCTGATCCGCTCCTGCCTGCCCTCCGAGGCAAGCCCGCCCGCGGGCTCCGACGACCTCTTCCGCCTCTACGCCGTGCTGCTCCAGGCCAAGGGCGAGCAGGTCACCGACGAGGACGTCCACAACGCCTGGACGGCCTGGACCCAGACCACCGACGACACCCACAAGGCCCTGGTGCCCTTCGACGACCTCGACGCCCGTACCCGCGCCCTCGACGCCCCGTACACCCTCGCCATCCGCACCGCCGCCCGCCGGCTCCACCAGCCCACGGCCTGAGCCCGGCACGACGACGGGCGGCACGACGGGCAGGCGACGGCGGGCCCACGGGCGGGGGTCCGCCGTCGCCCCCGCCCTACGCGCCGGGGGCGGCGGCCGCGAGCTCGTCGACGGTGCCGGACATGACGGTGCGCAGGTGCCGGGTGAGGTGCTCGGCGGGCCAGTCCCACCAGGCGAGGTCCAGCAGGCGGGCGATGTCCGCCTCGTCGTGGCGCAGCCGGATCACCGTGGCCGGGTTGCCGCCGACGACCGCGTAGTCGGGGACGTCGGAGGTGACGACGGACCCGGCGGCGACGATCGCTCCGTGGCCGATGCGCACGCCCGGCATGACGGTGGTGCGGTAGCCGAGCCACACGTCGTGGCCGATCACGGTGTCGCCGCGCCCGGGCAGGCCGGTGATCAGGTCGAAGTGCTCGGCCCAGGCGCCGCCCATGATCGGGAAGGGGAAGGCGGACGGCCCGTCCATCCGGTGGTTGGCGCCGTTCATCACGAACCGCACCCCGGTGGCGAAGGCGCAGAACCTGCCGATGACGAGCTTCTCCGGCCCGTAGTGGTACAGCACGTTGCGGGTCTCGAAGGCCGTCGGGTCGTCCGGGTCGTCGTAGTACGAGTACTCGCCCACCTCGATCAGCGGTGAGGTGACCAGCGGCTTGAGCAGCACCACCCGGGGCTGCCCGGGGAAGGGGTGCAGGACGGTCGGGTCGGGCAGGGCGGGGACGCCGGGGGCGTCGGCGGAGTTCACGGGGGCGGTACCGCTTTCGGATTGACGGGTCGTCGGGTGGCCGGGGCGCCTGGAGCGCGCCGCCCCATGATCCACCGGGCACCGCCGCGGGCCGGCGGATTTTCCGGACCGGCCCGAACACCCGCGCGGCATTCACGAAACCTCCACACCGCCGGGCTGCATCGATCGGCCGAGGCGGGGTATCCGGGCCGTTCGACCGTGCCGACAAGAGGAAGGACTCCGATGGTCACGACCACTGGTGAACTGACCGCCTCCGCCGCTTCGCCGACGCAGGGCCCCTCCCGCACGGCCGCCTCCGCCACGGCGGACCTGCGGGACCTGCTGCCGCCGGAGCTGGCGGCGGCGGAGGACCTGCGCGAGGTCGCGCCGGCGGACGCCCGGGAGCTGACCCGGGTGCTGCTGCGCCGGCTCGCGGCGCTGGAGGAGGGCACCCGGGAGTACTCGTACGTGCGGGCCACCCTGGTGGA
>NZ_JBEZUT010000089.1:0-27123 GCF_040636595.1 Kitasatospora sp. NPDC036755 | reverse complement strand
CGGGCGATGTGTTGAGCCGCCCGGGTGAGGTGATCGACTGGACGAATAGCCGTACGGGCGATCCAGAGACACCGCGACGGCCCGGCCCGGGTGCTGGACGAGACCCCGGGGGTGCGCGGGCGGCTGGCCCGGGTGGTGCCCGGCGAGGACGGCGTCCAGGGCGTGCTGTGGGTGTCCGACGCCGAGGGCGAGGACGCCCTGGAGTTCGCCCCCGACCTGTACGGCGCCGAGCGCCGCCGGCTGGCCGCGGGACGGCTCGGCCGGGTCGACTCGCTGACCGTCTCCCCGGACGGCGGGCAGGCCGCGCTCGGCGTGCACGACGGCCGGGTGCTGCTGGTCTCGCTGGCCGACGGCGCCGTGCACGAGCTGGACCGCAGCGCCGACGGCGGGCCCGGTGCGCCCGTCTTCAGCCCGGACTCGGCCTGGCTGGCCTGGTCGCGCCCGGTGCGCGGGATGGGCCCGCACTCGCTGCGCCAGATCGTGCTGGCCGACCTGGCCACCCGGACGGTCGGCGAGGTGACCCAGCCGCGCTTCGTGGACACCTCGCCCTCCTTCACCGCGGACGGCCGCTACCTGGCCTTCCTGTCGGTGCGCAACTTCGACCCGGTCTACGACGCGCACGTCTTCGACCTGTCCTTCCCGAACGGCTGCCGCCCCTACCTGGTCACCCTGGCCGCCGACACCCCGTCCCCGTTCGGGCCGCGGCGGGCCGGGCGCCCGCTCGGCGGGGAGGAGGACGAGCCGAAGGCCCGGAAGGCGGACGGCGGGGAGGCGGCCGCCGACGCCGCGCCGGTGACCAGGGTGGACCTGGACGGCATCGCCGACCGGATCGTCCCCTTCCCGGTCGAGGGCGGCCGCTTCGAGGAGCTCGCCGCCGCCAAGGACGGTGTGCTCTGGACCAGGACCCCGCTGACGGGCGAACTCGGCGACGGGGCGGCCTCGTTGGACGACGACCGGCCCCGCCCGGTGCTGGAGCGCTTCGACCTGCGCAAGCGCCGGGTCGAGCAGCTGGTGCACGGTGTGGACGACTTCGCGGTCAGCGCGGACGGCACCCGGGTGGCCGTGCTGGACGAGGGCGAGCTGAGGGTCGTCCCGGCCGATCACAAGGGCGGTGACGACGAGGAGACCACCGTCGACCTCGCCCGGCTGCGGGTGACCGTCGACCCGGCCGCCGAGTGGCGGCAGATGTACGCCGAGAACGGCCGGCTGATGCGGGACAACTTCTGGCGCCCCGACCTCTCCGGCGTGGACTGGACCGGGGTGCTGGACCGCTACCGGCCGCTGGTCGAGCGGGTCGGCTCGCACGACGAACTGGTCGACCTGCTCTGGGAGGTGCACGGCGAACTCGGCACCTCGCACGCCTACGTGATGCCGTACGGCCGGTACACCGAGCCGGCCCGGCGCCAGGGCCTGCTCGGCGCCGACCTGGTCCGGGACGGCGAGCGGTGGCGGATCGCCCGGATCCTGCCCGGGGAGTCCTCCGACCCCAGGGCCCGCTCGCCGCTGGCCGCGCCCGGCGCGGCGATCCGCCCGGGCGACGCGGTGCTCGCCGTCAACGGCCGCCCGGTGGACCCGGTCTCCGGTCCGGCCCCGCTGCTGGCCGGCACGGCGGGCCAGCCGGTCGAGCTGACCGTGACCGGGAAGGACGGCACCGAACGGCGCCACCCGGTGGTCGTCCCGCTGGCCGACGAGGAGGCGCTGCGCTACCACGACTGGGTGGCCGGGCGGCGGGCCGCGGTGCGCGAGCTGTCCGGCGGGCGGCTGGGCTACCTGCACATCCCCGACATGCAGACGGCCGGCTGGGCCCAGCTGCACCGCGACCTGCGCGGCGAGATGGCCCGGGAGGGCCTGGTCGTCGACGTCCGGGGGAACCGGGGCGGGCACACCTCGCAGCTGGTGATCGAGAAGCTGGCCCGCCGGATCGTCGGCTGGGACGTCATCCGGGACACCGACCACCCGGTGCCCTACCCGGCGGACGCCCCGCGCGGGCCGGTGGTCGCGCTCGCCGACGAGTTCACCGGCTCGGACGGCGACGTGGTCGGCGCCGCCGTGCAGGCGCTCGGGATCGGCCCGGTGGTCGGCACCCGCACCTGGGGCGGGGTGATCGGCATCGACAGCCGCTACCGGCTGGTCGACGGCACCCTGGTCACCCAGCCCAAGTACGCGCTCTGGATGGAGAACTACGGCTGGGGCCTGGAGAACCACGGCGTCGACCCGGACGTGGAGGTGCCGTTCGCCCCGCACCACTGGGCGGCCGGCGAGGACCCCCAGCTGGCCGAGGGCGTCCGCATCGCGCTGGCGGGGCTCGCCGGGACCCCGGCCCGCACGGCGCCGCCGCTGCCCTGGGCGTAGCGGGGCACGGCCCGCGGAGCGGGAGGCCGGACGGGCCGACTTCCCGCTCCGGCGCGCGGGGGCGTGGGTAGGATGCGGGGCTGCTTCTTGATCCACAGTTCACGGGGGAACACCACATGGCGCAGGGCTACCCGCCGCCGCAGTACGACCGGAATCCATACGCGCAGCCGCAGCCGCAGCACCAGCAGCCGTACCCGCAGTCACAGCCGTACCCGCCGCCGCAGCACCAGCAGCCGTACCCGGCCCAGGGGTACCCGCCGCAGGGGTACCCGGCGCAGCAGCAGCCGTACCCGCAGCCGTACCCGCCCCAGCCCCACCCGGGCCCCCACCCGGGGCCCGGGCAGCCGCGGCGGGCACTGCCGCCCTGCCCCAAGGAGGCGGGCGGCGGACGGCGGTTCCTGGCGATCGTGCTGGACTGGCTGTTCGCGGTCGGCCTCGGCTTTGTCGCCGCCAACGCCGCGAGCCGCCCGAGGGCCTCGCACGCGGCCGGCCACGCCGCGCAGGGCGGCGGGCCGGTGGTGCCGTACTTCGTGGCGCTGCTGGCGGTCGGCCTCGCCGCGTCCTTCCTCAACCAGGTGGTGCTCGCCCGGCTGACCGGCTTCAGCGTGGGCAAGGGGGTCATGGCGATGCGGGTGGTGCGCCGCAAGGGCGTGACGCGGCCGAACACCTGGCGGCTCACCAGGCGTTGGCTGATCGGCTTCGTCATCCTCGCGGTCGCCTTCCTCACCGAGGACTTCGACACGGACGACGGCGACGTCGTCGGCATGCGCGCGGTGCGCTGGAAGCACCTCCAGGAGTACCGGCAGGCCGTCGCCCCGCTCGGCTAGGCTGCGCCCGTACGGCCCCACCACCCGACGTACCGATCCCGACGTACCGATCCCGAGGAGGGAACCATGGCCGGCGAGCCGCAGCCCGACTGCGTGTTCTGCAAGATCGTGGCGGGCGAGATCCCGGCGACCGTGGTGCGCAAGACCGAGCGCACCCTCGCCTTCCGCGACATCGCCCCCAAGGCGCCCGTGCACGTGCTGGTGATCCCGCACGTGCACCACCCGAACGCGGCCGCGCTGGCCGCCGCCGAGCCCGAGGTCGCCGCCGAACTGCTCGCCGAGGCGGGCGCGGTGGCCGCGGACGAGGGCATCGAGGACTACCGGCTGATCTTCAACACCGGTGCGGGCGCCGGGCAGACCGTCTTCCACGCGCACGTCCACGTCCTCGGCGGGATGCCGATGACCGAGCGCATGGTCTGACCGCACGTGTCCCAGCGCGAACTCGTCGTCCTCGGCACCGCCAGCCAGGTGCCCACCCGGCACCGCAACCACAACGGCTACCTGCTGCGCTGGGACGGCGAGGGCCTGCTGTTCGACCCCGGCGAGGGCACCCAGCGCCAGATGCTGCACGCCGGGGTCACGGCCACCCAGATCACCCGCATCGCCGTCACCCACTTCCACGGGGACCACTGCCTGGGCCTCGCGGGGGTGATCCAGCGGATCAACCTCGACCGGGTCCCGCACCCGGTGGACGTCTACTTCCCGGCCTCCGGCGAGGTCTACTTCGAGCGGCTGCGGCACTCCACCGCCTACCACGAGACGGCCGTGCTGCGGCCCCGGCCGATCGACGAGCCCGGGCCGCTGCCGGCGCCCGGCGCCCGCTTCGCGCTGGACGCCGTCCGGCTGGACCACCCGGTGGAGTCCTTCGGCTACCGGCTGTCCGAGCCGGACGGCCGCCGGCTGGTTCCGGAGCGGCTGGCCGCCCTCGGCGTGCGCGGCCCGGCGGTCGGCCGGCTCCAGCACGAGGGCGCGATCGAGGTGGACGGCCGTACCGTCACCCTGGGCGAGGTCAGCGAGCCGCGGCCGGGCCAGAAGTTCGCCTTCGTGATGGACACCCGGCTGTGCGAGGGCGTGCACGCCCTCGCCGAGGGGACCGACCTGCTGGTCGTCGAGGCGACCTTCACCGACGCCGACGCCCGGCTCGCCGAGGAGCACGGCCACCTCACCGCCGGGCAGGCCGCCAAGGTCGCCGCCGAGGCCGGGGTGCGCACCCTGGTGCTGACCCACTTCTCGCAGCGCTACCCGGACCTCGGCCAGCACCTGGCCGACGCCCGCAAGCACTTCGACGGGGAGCTGGTGCTGGCCGCGGACCTCGACCGGGTGCCCGTCCCGGCCCGCCGCCCGTCGTGACGGGCCCGGCGGAAGCCGTGAAAAAGGGCTCGCGCCGTCCTTCGATCTGCCGGAGCATCGTCGGGTGCGGCCCCGCCGCCCGCCACGGCGATCACGCTCGCGGCGTACCCTGGTGCCCCGGAGACACCGAGCGGCACCCGACACCACGGATGGGATGAGGCAGGCCCCAGCGCCGACCTATGAGTGACACATCGCAGACCCGTACCAACGGACAGTCGCGCCCCGAGCCGGCCGACGACGGCCGCGTCAGTGCCCGGATCGTCATCCCCGAGAAGCACCCGATGGTCACCCTGCTCGGCACCGCGGACTCGCTGCTGCGCGTGATCGAGGAGGGCTTCCCCGCCGCCGACATCCACGTCCGCGGCAACGAGGTGACCGCCACCGGCGCCCGGGCCGAGGTCGCCCTCGTCCAGCGGCTGTTCACCGAGATGATGCTGGTGCTGCGCACCGGCCAGCCCCTGACGGAGGACTCCGTGGAGCGCTCCATCGCCATGATCCGCGGCCAGGAGCAGGACCCGGACAGCCCGGCGCCCTCCCAGGTGTTCACCGCGAACATCCTGTCCAACCGGGGCCGCACGATCCGCCCGAAGACCCTCAACCAGCAGCGCTACGTCGAGGCGATCGACAAGCACACGATCGTCTTCGGCCTCGGCCCGGCCGGCACCGGCAAGACCTACCTGGCGATGGCCAAGGCCGTCCAGGCCCTCCAGGCCAAGGAGGTCAACCGGATCATCCTGACCCGCCCGGCGGTCGAGGCGGGGGAGCGGCTGGGATTCCTGCCCGGCACCCTCTACGAGAAGATCGACCCGTACCTGCGCCCGCTGTACGACGCGCTGCACGACATGATGGACCCGGACTCCATCCCGCGCCTGATGGCGGCCGGCACCATCGAGGTCGCCCCGCTCGCGTACATGCGCGGCCGTACCCTCAACGACGCCTTCATCATCCTGGACGAGGCCCAGAACACCTCGCCCGAGCAGATGAAGATGTTCCTCACCCGCCTCGGGTTCAACTCCCGGGTGGTGGTCACCGGCGACACCAGCCAGATCGACCTCCCGGGCGGCACCCGCAGCGGTCTCAAGGTCGTCCAGGAGATCCTGGCCGACGTGCCCGACATCCACTTCTCCGTCCTCACCAGCACCGACGTGGTCCGCCACAAGCTGGTCGGCCGGATCGTGGACGCCTACGAGCGCTGGGACGCCCGCCAGGAGGCCGAGGACGCCTCCCCGGCGGCCCGCAAGCCCGCCCAGCGGCGCCCCGGCAAGGCCACCGCGCCCCGCGCACCCCGACAGTCCCATCGCACCGAAAGCTGAGCACACAGCCCGTCATGTCGATCGACATCGCCAACGAGTCCGGTTGGGACGCCGACGAGGAAGCCATCCTCGACGTCGCCCGCTTCGCACTGGACAAGATGCGGATCCACCCGCAGTCAGAACTGTCCGTGATCCTGGTGGACAGTGCGGCGATGGAGGAGCTGCACATCCAGTGGATGGACCTTCCGGGGCCCACCGACGTGATGTCCTTCCCGATGGACGAGCTGCGTCCCGGCAAGGAGGGCGAGGAGCTGCCGCAGGGCCTGCTCGGCGACATCGTGCTCTGCCCCGAGGTCGCCCAGCAGCAGGGCCTGGCGGCCCCCTCCAAGCACTCGATGGACGAGGAGCTGCAGCTGCTCACCGTGCACGGCGTGCTGCACGTCCTCGGCTACGACCACGAGGAGCCGGAGGAAGAGGAGGAGATGTTCGCCCTCCAGAAGCGCATCCTGGACGACTGGCGGGCGGGCCGGGGCCTCGGCGGCATCTCCCCGGCGCCCACCACCCACTGAGCGCGGAGCCCGAACCCCTGTGAGTGGTGAGAGTACGAGCTTCATCCTCGGTGCCGTGCTGCTCGTCGTGCTCGGCTGGCTGGCCGCGTGCGCCGAGGCGGGCATCTCCCGGGTCTCCCGGTTCCGGGCGGAGGAGGCGGTGCGCAGCGGCCGGCGAGGTTCCGCGCGGCTGCTGACCGTCGCCTCCGACCCGATCCGCTACCTCAACCTGGCGACCCTGATCCGGGTGGCCAGCGAGATGGCGGCGGCCGTCCTGGTCACCGTGGTGTGCGTGCGCAACCTGACGCCCACCTGGCAGGCCGTGCTGCTGGCGTTCGGCGTGATGGTGCTGGTGTCGTTCGTCGCGGTGGGGGTCTCGCCGCGCACGATCGGGCGCCAGCACCCGCTCACCACCGCGACGGCGGCCTCCTTCGTGCTGCTGCCGCTGGCCGCGGTGCTGGGCCCGATCCCGCGGCTGCTGATCCTGCTGGGCAACGCGCTGACCCCGGGCAAGGGCTACCGGGAGGGCCCGTTCGCCTCCGAGGCCGAGCTGCGGGCTCTGGTGGACCTCGCCGAGAAGGACGACCTGATCGAGGACGAGGAGCGCCGGATGGTGCACTCGGTCTTCGAGCTGGGCGACACCATCGTGCGCGAGGTGATGGTGCCGCGCACCGACCTGGTGATGATCGAGCGGCACAAGACCGTCCGGCAGGCGCTCACCCTGGCGCTGCGCTCGGGCTTCTCGCGCATCCCGGTGGTCGGCGACAACGAGGACGACGTGGTCGGCATCGTCTACCTCAAGGACCTCGTGCGGCGCACCCACATCAACCGGGAGGCGGAGTCCGAGGAGGTCGGCGCGGTGATGCGCCCGGCCGTCTTCGTCCCGGACTCCAAGGCGGCCGGCGACCTGCTGCGCGAGATGCAGCAGCGGCGCTCGCACGTGGCGATCGTGATCGACGAGTACGGCGGCACGGCCGGCCTGGTGACCATCGAGGACATCCTGGAGGAGATCGTCGGCGAGATCACCGACGAGTACGACCGGGAGATCGCCCCGGTGGAGGACCTCGGCGACGGCTCGTACCGGATCACCGCCCGGCTGCTGGTGGAGGACCTGGGCGAGCTGTTCGGCATCGAGCTGGAGGACGAGGACGTCGAGACCGTCGGCGGCCTGCTGGCCAAGCACCTGGGCCGGGTGCCGATCCCCGGTTCCTCCTGCGAGATCCCGCTGCCCGAGCCGGTCGAGGGCGGGCTGACCGGGATCCTGCTGACCGCCGAGTCCTCGGCGGGCCGCCGCAACCGGATCGGTTCCATGGTGGCCTCCCCGGTCCGCCGGGCCGAGGGCGGCGAGGAGTCGGCGGGCGAGTAGCGGGTGGGCGGTCGCCGAGCGACCATGGAGGGCATGACGCACAAACTTCGCGCGGAGTACGGCCCGCAGGGGGCGGCGGGCGGAGTCAAGTCCTGGCACGTGGTGCGGGACGAGGACCCGTCGGCGGCGCTCTGCGGCCGGACCATGTCCGACGACGCCGAGACGCGCCCCGAGGAGGAGTGGGGCACCGGGTTGCGCGGCTGCCAGCAGTGCGGCTCGCTCTACATCCACGAGGTGCCGCACATGCAGGGGAGCCATCCCTACAGCTAGGGCGCGCCCTAGGCACAGCTTGAGCATGGCCGAGCTCTGGAGGTCGCCATGAAGCTGCAAGACACGCTGAAGCCCGTCGACAGCCGGCTCGCCATGGTGTGGCGGATCGGGGCGGGGCTCGGGGGGATCTTCCTGATCGTGTTCGGGTGCCTGGGGCTGGCCGACCACCCCGGCTTCCTGGCCACCCACGGGGACCGGATCGCCGGGCTGTCGACCAACGGGGCGCTGAGCATCCTGTCCATCGTGGCGGGCGCGGTCCTGGTGGTCGGGGCGGTGATCGGCGGGAACTTCGCGTCGAACCTCAACATGGTGGTGGGCGTGCTGTTCGTGCTGTCCGGCTTCTACGGGCTGACGGTGCTCGGCCGGCCGGACGCGAACATCCTGAACTTCCGGATGTCCAACGTGCTGTTCGCGTTCGTCTTCGGGATCGTCCTGACGACCTTCGGGATGTACGGGCGGGTGAGCGGTCACCTGCCGCACGACAACCCGTTCTGGCGCGAGCGGATCGGGCACGAGGAGGGCCTGCCGTCCGGTGCCGCGAAGACCGTCGTGAAGGTCCTCCGCCCGAACCCGGGGCGGACCCACCCGGTCGGCCACTGACCGGCGCCGGGTGCCTATGCTCGGCGGCATGAGTGACATCGTCGAGCTCGACCCCGAAGACAAGAAGATCATCACCCTGGCCCGCTCGGCCCGCGCCCGCAACGGCGTGGCCGAGGGGGCCGCGGTGCGTGACGAGACCGGGCGCACCTACGTGGCCGGCACGGTCGCGCTGGAGTCGCTGCGGCTGAGCGCCCTCCAGACGGCGGTGGCGATGGCCGTGGCCAGCGGCGCCAGGTCGCTGGAGGCGGCGGCCGTGGTGAGCGAGGCGGAGCAGCCGGCCGAGGCCGACCTGGCGGCCGTGCGGGACCTGGGCGGGGCCGGCACGCCGGTGCTGCTGGCCGGGCCGGACGGGACGCTGCGGGTGTCCGCCGAGGCCCGCTGAGGCCCGTCGGGAGGTCCGTCGGGAGGTCCGTCGGGAGGTCCGTCGGGAGGTCCGTCGGGAGGTCCGTCGGGAGGTCCGTACGGGGCCTGCGCGAGCCCTGGGCGGGCCCCGTACGGGCCCTGGGCGGGCCCGTACCAGCGACCATGGTCCCGGCCCGCCTCAGGCGGATAATCTCACCGGGGGAGTGGACTCGGTGAGGGGACTGGGGCATGGGGGCGGTGGCGTTCTTCGCCGGGCTGCTGGTGTTCGTGATGGGGCTGGGCAAGTGGCAGGAGACCGGGTCGGACCTCTGGCTGTACGGCTCGCTCGCCTTCCTGCTGGTACTGGTGGTGTTCTCGCTGATCCCCACCGGCGGCAAGGGCGGGAAGGGCGGAAAGAAGGGTTGAGCGCGCCCCCGGACACCCCCGGGGGCGGGCCCGGACGGCGGGGCTCCGGTGATCAGGGAGAATGGAGCCCATGAATGCCCCTTCCTCCTCGTACCGCTCCGGGTTCGCGTGCTTCGTCGGCCGGCCCAACGCGGGCAAGTCGACCCTGACCAACGCCCTGGTGGGGACGAAGGTCGCGATCACCTCCGACCGCCCGCAGACCACCCGGCACACCGTGCGCGGCATCGTGCACCGCCCGGACGCCCAGCTCGTGCTGGTCGACACCCCCGGTCTGCACAAGCCGCGCACCCTGCTCGGCGAGCGCCTCAACGACCTGGTCCGCACCACCTGGGCCGAGGTCGACGTGATCGGTTTCTGCCTCCCCGCCGACCAGAAGATCGGCCCCGGCGACAAGTTCATCGCCAAGGAGATCGCCGGGATCAAGAAGACCCCGAAGGTCGCCATCGTCACCAAGACCGACCTGGTCGACTCCAAGCGCCTCGCCGAGCAGCTGATCGCCATCCACCAGCTCGGCATCGAGCTGGGCTTCGAGTGGGCCGAGATCATCCCGGTCTCGGCGGTGGGCGATCAGACAGTGGGACGCAGTCCCTCGGACAAGGGTGGTGGTGGGCGAAGGGCCGGCCAGGTGGAGCTGGTCGCCGACCTGCTCACCAAGCTGCTGCCGGAGGGCGACCAGCTCTACCCGGAGGGCGACCTCACCGACGAGCCCGAGCAGATCATGGTCGCCGAGCTGATCCGCGAGGCCGCGCTGGAGGGCGTGCGCGACGAACTGCCGCACTCGCTGGCCGTGGTGGTCGAGGAGATGCTCCCGCGCGAGGGCCGCCCGGCGGACCGCCCGCTGCTGGACATCCACGCCAACGTCTACATCGAGCGGCAGAGCCAGAAGGCGATCGTGATCGGCGCCAAGGGCTCGCGGCTCAAGCACGTCGGCACCACCGCCCGCAAGCACATCGAGGCGCTGCTGGGCACGCCGGTCTACCTGGACCTGCACGTCAAGGTCGCCAAGGACTGGCAGCGCGACCCCAAGCAGCTGCGCAAGCTGGGATTCTGAACCCGGGCTCCCCGCGAGGGAGTTCGATCGGTCGGGAGGATCGGGGCCCGTCCGGACGTTGTGCGTCCGGGCGGGCCCTCGCCGTGGCCCGGCCGTACGCGACGTCAGAAGGGGCACACCGCGATGGAGTTGCACACCCGGGAGTGGGGCGACGGGGACCGGCTGGCCGTGCTGGTGCACGGCATCATGTCCGACCACCGCACCTGGCGGCTGGTCGGCCCGGCGCTGGCCGAACGGGGCTACCGCGTGATCGCCGTCGACCTGCGCGGGCACGGGCGCAGCCCGCGCGGCACCGGGGCGAGCCCGGCGGAGCGCTACCCGCTGGAGGCGTACGCCGAGGACCTGTTGGACACCCTGCCGGCCGGTCCGGAGCTGGCGATCGGCCACTCGCTGGGCGGCATAGCGCTGGCGGACGCGGTGGAGCGGCTGAAGCCGGCCCGCGCGGTGTACGTCGACCCGGCCTGGCGGTTCGCCCAGGTCGGGGTGGACCCGCGGCTGATGGTCCAGCTGCGGGACCTCACCCGGGAGCAGATCGTCGGGCTCAGCCCGACGTGGGAGCCGGCCGACGTGGACGACGAGATCGCCGCCGCCGCCGTCTGGGACGAGGACTCGGCGTGGGGCATGGCCGACGGGCGCACCGACCTGCCGGCCCGGCCCGCGGTGCCCTCGCTGGTGGTCCTGGCCGGCCGCAGCGTGCTGATCGACGCGGCGAGCGCCGAGGTGCTGCGCGCCCGGGGCTTCGAGGTGCGCACCGTCCCCGGCACGGGCCACACCGTCCACCGGGACGACCCGGCCGGCTTCCTGGCCGCGCTCGACGGCTGGCTCTGACCCCCGGCGCGGGGGCGCGCTTCCTAGGCGCCCTCGCGCAGCACCAGGGAGACCAGCTCCCGTTGCGAGTCGGTGAGCTTCGGGTCGGCGCAGTACACCGACCGGCCGTCGACGGTGATCTCGTAGTGGAAGCCGTCCGGCACCCCGTAGGAGGGTGCGCGCAGCCCGCCCGCGACGGCCTCGCGGGCGAGTGCGTGCACGTGCGGGGCGTCCGTGCGGTCGGCGGTGTCGATCTCCGCCTGGCGGACGATCCCCGCGAAGCCGCCGGTCCGGGTCACCTGGATACGCATGGTGTCCATGGTGCTACGCAGGGAGGGGGTTTGCCGGGCTTTTCCCGGACCGTGACCTTAAGCCCGCCTCAACCCGGTCTCAACCACCCTTCAGGCGCGCCCCGGTGGTCCGGCCTGCCGTCACCCCGGGCTGATCCCGACCTGCGCCCAGGAGGCCGTGACGGTGTCCGCGACCGAGCGGTCGTCGGGGTAGCGGGCCCTGGCGGCGGCCACGGTGGCCCGGGCGAAGGCGGTGAAGTCGGCGTCGGAGGGCAGCGTGCGCCCGGTCAGCGCGTCGTACCAGATCCGCCCCGCGCGCTCCCAGGCCGAACCGCCGAGCGCGGTGGCCAGCAGGTAGAACGCGTGGTTGGGGATGCCGGAGTTGACGTGCACCCCGCCGTTGTCCCGGGAGGTGTTCACGTAGTCCCGCATGTGCGCGGGCTGCGGGTCCTTGCCCAGCTGCGGGTCGTCGTAGGCGGTGCCGGGCGCCTTCATGGAGCGCAGCGCCACGCCCTGGACACCGGGGGCGAGCAGCCCGGCGCCGATCAGCCAGTCGGCGTCGGCGGCGCCCTGGTGCAGCGAGTACTGCTTGACCAGCGAGCCGAAGACGTCGGAGACCGACTCGTTGAGCGCGCCGGGCTGGTCCTGGTAGTCCAGGCCGGCGGTGAACTGGGTGACGCCGTGGGTGAGTTCGTGGCCGATGACGTCGATGCAGGCGGTGAAGTCGCCGAACACCACGTTGTCGCCGTCGCCGAACACCATCTGGTGGCCGTTCCAGAAGGCGTTGTCGTAGTTGCGGCCGTAGTGGACGCTGGCGTCCAGCCGCAGGTTCCGGTCGTCGATCGAGTGCCGCCCGAAGACGTCGGCGTAGAGCGCGAAGGTGGCGCCGAGGCCGTCGTAGGCGTGGTTGACGGAGCCGTCGGAGGACGCGCCCTGTCCCTCGGTGCGCACGGTGCGCCCGGGCAGCCGCTGGCCGTGGCCGCTGTCGTACACCACCCGGTCGAGGCCCGCGACGGCGGCGACGGGCGCGGGCGGGGAGAGCCGGGCCGCGCGGTGCGCGGCGTCGAGGGCCAGGGAGTGGACGGCGGGTTCGTGGCCGGCCTCGGCGAGGCGGTCCAGGACGTACGGCGGGACGATCGTGCAGATCGGTACTGCTGCAGTCATGTGGCCCAGAGTGAGGCCTTGATGACCTATTGTCACCACCTTTGACGGGATCGGTCGCGTCTCAAGGAGTGGAACGGAAGCCCGGATCACTTCGGGGGCGCGCGGCGCTGGGTTACGCTGGGGCCATCATGCGCAACGGGCTGCTTCTTCTTAGCTGCCGCGTCGAGGGCCTGTAGTCCACCGGGCCGGCACCCTCGCCGCGGGGAACGAGCTGTGCGCGCAACGCGATCCGACGGCGGATCGCGAGCCGCAGCCGAGGCCGGCCAGTCGGTGTCGACCGGTGTCGACCCCTCCCGACCCGCCCGCACGCATCACAGGAAGCCGAGTCACCTCCATGACCGAGCAGAACTCCGCCGCGCCCGTCCCCGCCGGCCGTCCCTTCGTGGACCGCCCCACCCCGATCACCGCCGCCTCGGTGCGCCAGCGGCCCTCGGGCATGCGGTACGGGCGCTACCTGCCGTTCGGCACCGTCGACCTGCCGGACCGGACCTGGCCGGACCAGGTGATCACCAAGGCGCCGCGCTGGCTCTCCACCGACCTGCGGGACGGCAACCAGGCGCTGATCGACCCGATGTCGCCGGCCCGCAAGCGGATGATGTTCGACCTGCTGGTGAAGATGGGCTACAAGGAGATCGAGGTCGGCTTCCCGTCCTCCGGCGCCACCGACCACGCCTTCGTCCGCTCGCTGATCGAGGAGGGGGCGATCCCGGAGGACGTCACCATCTCGGTGCTGACGCAGGCCCGCGAGGAGCTGATCGAGAAGACGGTGGAGTCGCTGGTCGGCGCCCCGCGGGCGACCGTCCACCTGTACAACGCGACCGCGCCGCTGTTCCGCCGGGTGGTGTTCCGCAACGACAAGGCGGCCACCAAGGCGATCGCCACCGAGGGCACCCGGCTGGTGATGGAGTACGCGGAGAAGCTGCTGGGCGACGAGACCGCCTTCGGCTACCAGTACTCGCCGGAGATCTTCGTCGACACCGAGCTGGACTTCGCGCTGGAGGTCTGCGAGGCCGTCATGGACGTCTGGCAGCCGGGCGAGGGCCGCGAGATCATCCTGAACCTGCCCGCCACCGTCGAGCGGGCCACCCCGAACGTCCAGGCCGACCAGTTCGAGTGGATGTCGCGCCACCTGTCCCGCCGCGAGTTCGTCTGCCTGTCGGTGCACCCGCACAACGACCGCGGCACCGCCGTCGCCTCCGCGGAGCTGTCCTACATGGCGGGCGCCGACCGGATCGAGGGCTGCCTGTTCGGGCAGGGCGAGCGGACCGGCAACGTCGACCTGGTGACGCTGGGGATGAACCTGTTCTCCCAGGGCATCGACCCGCAGATCGACTTCTCCGACATCGACGAGGTGCGCCGCACCGCCGAGTACTGCAACCAGATGGAGGTGCACCCGCGCCACCCGTACGCCGGCGACCTGGTGTACACCTCCTTCTCCGGCTCGCACCAGGACGCCATCAAGAAGGGCTTCGACGTCCTGGAGGCGGACGCCGCGGCCGCGGGCGTGCCGGTGGCGGAGCACACCTGGGGCGTGCCGTACCTGCCGATCGACCCGAAGGACGTCGGCCGCACCTACGAGGCGGTCATCCGGGTCAACAGCCAGTCCGGCAAGGGCGGCGTGGCGTACGTGCTGAAGAACGACCACAAGCTGGACCTGCCGCGCCGGATGCAGATCGAGTTCTCCCGGATCATCCAGGCCAAGACCGACGCCGAGGGCGGCGAGGTCAGCCCGGCCGAGATCTGGGGGGTCTTCGAGGACGAGTACCTGCCGACCACCGACAACCCGTGGGGCCGGATCGCGCTGAGCGGCTCGCGCACCCTGACCACCGAGGACGGCCGGGACGCGCTGACCGCCGAGGCCCTGGTGGACGGCGCCCCGGTGACCCTGACCGGTGCCGGCAACGGCCCGGTCTCGGCCTTCGCCGACGCGCTGGCCCGGATCGGCGTGGACGTACGCGTCCTGGACTACGCCGAGCACGCGCTGAGCGAGGGCGGGGACGCCCAGGCCGCCGCCTACGTGGAGTGCGCGGTGGACGGCAAGGTGCTGTGGGGCGTGGGCATCGACGGCAACACCGTGCTGGCCTCGCTGAAGGCCATGATCAGCGCCGTCAACCGCTCGCAGCGCGGCTAATTCGAACGGGTGGTGTGCGAAGGGCCGTCCCCCGGGGCGGCCCTTCGCCGCGTCCACCTGGCGTTGTGGCCTGCGCCACATTTTTTCGAGCCGGAAGCCGTTCGAGGTACTGACACGTGCCGGTAACCGTGGCAACATCGATCCACCGGAAAGCCGGGTCGGTGGGACGGCCTCGGTGTCCGGTCGCGTGACCTGCCCACTGTCGAGCAGGCCGCCTGCCATGTCTGGGGAGTGGCGCCGTGACCAGGTTGTGGGGTGTTCGCCCGCGGTGGCGGACTGACGTTCTCGGTGACTTCTTCTGTCCGGGCTGCGGCGGGGACCGCAACTACCGCCGGCAGCACGGCCGGCGGTGGCTGCGGTTGCTGGGGACCCCGGTCCTCCCGCTCGGCCCGGTGATCGGCAGCGTGCAGTGCACCAGTTGCCACGGCCGGTACGGCGTCGAGAGCCTGGAGCAGCCCACCTGCGTGCGCCTCGGCGCGATGCTGCGGGACGCCCAGTACACCGTCGCGCTGGCCCTGCTCGCGGCCGGCGGCACCGCCCACCGGGCGGCCCGCGACGCGGCCTGCGCGGCGGTGCGCGAGGCCGGGTTCGAGGACTGCGGCGAGGCCCAGGTGCTGGCCGCGCTCGCCGCGCTCTCCGGGCTCGGCGACGAACTCCACGACGCCCGCGGGCTGTCCGGCGGCCTGGCCGTCGAACTGCACGCGGTGCTCGAACCGCTCGCCCCGCACCTGGCCCACCACGGCCGCGAGCGGCTGCTGCTGCAGGGCGCGGCGATCGCGCTGGCGGACGGGCGCTACCTGCCGCAGGAGCGCGACGCGCTGGCCGCCGTCGGGCTCTGCCTGGACCTGCCGAAGTCCCGGGTCGGGGCGCTGCTGGAGGCGGCGACCAGGGCCCCGTACAAGTAGCGCCGCCGGACCGGGCGCCGCACGCGGGGCACCGGTCACCGCGCGACGCCGTCCGCACCACCGGAACGCGACCGTCCGTACCTCCGGCACCCGACCGCCCCCTCGCCTTCGGGGGCCGCCGGACCTCCGGAATCCACCGACCACCTCCGAATCCCCCACAACGGGCCCCGGACTCCCCACCCGGGCCCGCCGTGACCCGCACCGCAGTGGTCTCCCCCACGGCCTCCGGTGCGGGCAACACGGCTGTCCGGCCCCGGGGACGGGTGGGGGACAATGGTCCCCATGAGTCTTTTCCGGGACGACGGCGTCGTGCTGCGGGCGCAGAAGCTCGGCGAGGCCGATCGGATCATCACCCTGCTGACCCGCCACCACGGCAAGGTGCGGGCGGTCGCGCGCGGGGTGCGGAAGACCAAGTCCAAGTTCGGCGCCCGGCTGGAGCCGTTCTCGCACGTGGACGTGCAGTTCTTCAGCCGGGGGAGTGAGCTGATCGGCCGGGGATTGCCGCTCTGCACCCAGGTGGAGACCATCGCCCCCTACGGCGGCCCGATCGTCGCCGACTACGGCCGCTACACGGCCGGCACCGCGATGCTGGAGACCGCCGAGCGGTTCGCCGAGAACGAGGGCGAACCCGCCGTCCAGCAGTACCTGCTGCTGGTCGGGGGGCTGCGCACGCTGGCCGCCGGGCTGCACGAGTCGCACCTGGTGATGGACGCCTTCCTGCTGCGCTCGCTCGCGGTGAACGGGTACGGCGCGAGCTTCACCGACTGCGCCAAATGCGGCCTGGAGGGACCGAACCGTTTCTTCTCCCTCCCCGCGGGCGGGGTGCTCTGCGGCGACTGCCGAGTGCCCGGATGTGCCGTACCCTCCCCTGAGACACTGGTACTGCTCGGGGCGCTGCTGTCAGGGGACTGGCGGACGGCCGACGCCTGCGAGCCGCGGTACTGGCGGGAGGGCAGCGGCCTGGTCGCGGCCTATCTGCAGTGGCACCTGGAGCGGGGCATCCGCTCGATGAGATACGTGGAGAAGTGAGCACATGGCAGCGCGACGGCTCTTCGGCGGCGGCAAGCAGAGGACGTACGTCCCCCCGACCCCGCACCCCAGCGGTGCACAGCCCCCGAAGCTCCCCGGCGAGCTGGTCCCCAACCACGTCGCCATCGTGATGGACGGCAACGGCCGTTGGGCCAAGGAGCGCGGGCTGCCCCGCACCGAGGGCCACAAGGTCGGCGAGTCCGTGGTGCTGGACGTCCTCAAGGGCGCCATCGAGCTCGGGGTCAAGAACATCTCGCTGTACGCGTTCTCCACCGAGAACTGGAAGCGGTCGCCCGAGGAGGTGAAGTTCCTGATGAACTTCAACCGGGACGTCATCGCCCGCCGCCGCGACGAGATGGACGCGATGGGCGTGCGGATCCGCTGGGCGGGCCGGATGCCCAAGCTGTGGAAGAGCGTCGTCCAGGAGCTCCAGGTCGCCGAGGAGCAGACCAAGGGCAACGACGCCGTCACGCTCTACATGTGCGTCAACTACGGCGGCCGGGCCGAACTCGCCGACGCGGCGCAGGCGATCGCCCAGGACGTCGCGGCCGGGAAGCTCGACCCGAAGAAGGTCAACGAGAAGACCCTGGCCAAGTACATGTACCACCCGGACATGCCGGACGTGGACCTGTTCCTGCGCCCCAGCGGCGAGCAGCGCACCTCCAACTTCCTGCTGTGGCAGTCGGCTTACGCCGAGTTCGTGTTCCAGGACGTGCTCTGGCCGGACTTCGACCGCCGCGACCTGTGGCGCGCCTGCGAGCAGTACGCGATGCGTGACCGGCGCTTCGGCGGGGCGATCCCGAACGAGGTCGGCGCGCCGGTGCCCTCCCAGCGCTGAGGCGCGTGCGGCTGCCGGAACGGGTACGGCCCTCGGAACGGGTACGGCCCTCGAACGGGTACGGCCCTCGGAACGGGTACGGCGAAGGGCCCGTGGGTTCTCCCACGGGCCCTTCGCCGTCGCTCAGACCTTCTTGGCGCACTCCGCGCAGGTCCCGAAGATCTCCAGGGTGTGCGCGATGTCGCTGAAGCCGTGCTCGGCGGCGACCGAGTTGGCCCAGCGCTCCACCGCGGGGCCCTCCACCTCGACGGTCGCGCCGCAGTGCCGGCAGACCAGGTGGTGGTGGTGCCCGCTGCTGCACCGGCGGTAGACCGCCTCGCCGTCGGCGGTGCGCAGCACGTCCACCTCACCGGCGTCCGCCAGCGACTGGAGCGTGCGGTAGACCGTGGTCAGACCGACGGAGTCCCCGCGGTGCTTGAGCAGGTCGTGGAGCTCCTGCGCGCTGCGGAAGTCCGCGATCTCGTCCAGGGCCGCCGAGACGGCGGCACGCTGCCGGGTCGATCGGGCGCGCGGCGACGGGCCTGCGGTGGTCACCGTGGGTCCTCCTGGGGTCGTGGGCGTCTCGCACATCATTGTGCCAGCCCGGCCCGTCGCCCAGGGGTGGTCGTGTCGGACGGTTCGGAGACGGCCTGTTCCGGCAGCTCCACGTCGCACACCTTCGGCCCGTGTTCGCCCGTGCCGCGGTGGCGCCGTCGGGCGAGCGGAGCGGCGAGCAGGCTGAACACCGCGAAGACCGCGATGGCGAGCAGCACGATGGCCGGACCGGAGGGCACGTCGAGCTGGTAGGAGCCGGTGACGCCGGCCAGCGCGACGACCACGCCGAGCGCGATCGAGGCGGCCTGGGTGGCGGCGAAGGACCGGGTGAGCTGCTGGGCGGCGACCACCGGGACCACCATCAGCGCGCTCACCAGCAGCAGCCCGACCACCCGCATGGCGACGGTGACGGTGACCGCGGCCATCACCGCGAGCAGCAGGTTGAGGGTGCGCACCGGCACGCCGGTGACCCGGGCGAAGTCCTCGTCCTGGCAGATCGCGAAGAGCTGGCGGCGCAGGCCCACGGTGACCGCGATGACCACCGCGCCGAGCACCGCGATGGTGGCCAGGTCGGCGGGGGCGACGGTGAGGATCGAGCCCCACAGGTAGCTCTCCAGCGAGCCGGCCCCGGCCTGGGCGGACATCGAGACCAGCAGCTTGCCGCAGGCCATGCCGCCGTAGAAGAGCATCGCGAGGGCGATGTCGCCGCGCTGGTTGCCGCGCGAGCGGACCAGCTCCATGGTGACGGCGCCGAGCACGCAGACCAGCACGGCCATCCAGACCGGGCTGGTCTGGAAGATGAAGCCGAGGCCGACGCCGGTCATCGCGACGTGGCCCATGCCGTCGCCCATCAGGGCCTGGCGGCGCTGCACCAGGTAGATGCCGACGGCCGGGGCGGTGATCCCGACCAGGACGGCGGCGAGCAGGGCGCGCTGCATGAAGTCGTAGGAGAGCATCTCGGTCATGCCAGCAGCCTCGGCGGGGTCAGGTCGGCGTGCGGGTGGACGTGGTCGTGGCCGGGCAGCGCGTGCAGGCCGGTGTTGGGCACGGGCGGGCCGTCGTGGGCGACGCAGCCGTCCCGCAGCACCACGGCGCGGTCGATCAGCGGTTCCAGCGGCCCGAGTTCGTGCAGCACGAGGAGGACGGAGGCGCCGCGGCCGACCTCGGTGCGCAGGGTGTCGGCGAGCACCTGCTGGCTCGCGGCGTCCACGCCGGCCATCGGCTCGTCCATGATCAGCAGGTCGGGGGAGCCGACCAGGGCGCGGGCGATCAGCACCCGCTGCTGCTGGCCGCCGGACAGGTCGGCCACGCCGTCCTGGGCCCGGTCCAGCATGCCGACGGCGGCCAGCGCGCGGTCCACCGCCTCGCGGTCCCTGCGGCGGAACGGCAGCAGCCGGTGCTGCGGCAGCCGTCCGGTGGAGACCACCTCGCGGACGGTGGCGGGGACGCCGGAGGCGGCGGTGGTGCGCTGCGGGACGTACCCGATCCGGTGCCAGGCGCGGAAGGAGCCGTACGGCGTGCCGAACAGCTCCAGGGTGCCCCGCTCCAGCGGGACGGAGCCGATCACGGCCTTGACGGTGGTGGACTTGCCGGAGCCGTTGGCGCCCAGCAGGGCGACCACCTCGCCGGGGCGGACGGTGAGGTCGACGCCGCGCAGCACCGGCCGGCCGCCGCGCGCGGCGACGGCGTCGCGGAGGCGGACGGCCGGGGGTATCGGGTCGGTCATGGTGCTCGGTCCCGTCAGTTCGCGGGGGCGGGGGTGGTGGCGTCGGCGGCGGGGGCCGCAGGTGCCGCGGGGGCGCCGAGGGCGGCCCGGAGGTTGGCCAGGTTCTGCTTCATGACGGTCAGGTAGTCGTCCTTGGACGGGTCCTTGACGCCCTCCAGCGGGTCCAGGACGGCGGTCTTGAGGCCGAGGTCCCTGGCGACGGTCTCGGCGAGCTTGGGGCTGACCAGGGTCTCGAAGAAGACGGTGGTGGCGCCGTTGTCCCGGGCGGCCTTCTGCACGGCGGCGAGGCGGGCCGGGGTGGGCTCGGACTCCGGGTCGACGCCGTTGATGGCGACCTGGGTGAGGCCGTAGTGGTCGGCGAGGTAGCCGAAGGCGGCGTGGCTGGTGACGAAGGTCCTGGTGGTGGCGTCCTTCAGTCCGGCCTGGAACTCCTGGTCGAGCGCGGTGAGCTTGGTGACGAGCTCGTCGGTGTTCTTCCGGTAGTCCTCGGCGTGGGTCGGGTCGGCCTTGGCGAACTCCTCGCCGACGTTCCTGGCGACCGCCGCGTAGCGGGTCGGGTCGAGCCAGATGTGCGGGTCGCCGGCCGCGCCCTCGTGCTGGTGGCCGTCCCCGCCGTGGGCGTCGGTCCCGTGGCCGTCGGCCCCGTGGTCCGCGCCTTCCGTGCCCTCGTCGAGGTGGTGGTCGACCAGCGGGGCGGCGGCGGTGGCGTCGATCTTGTGCTTGCTGGACGACTGCGCGACGGCCTGGTCGACGGTGGGCTGGAGGCCCTTGAGGTAGACGATCGCGTCGGCCTTCTGGACCGTGCCGACCTGCTTGGCGGTGAGCTCCAGGTCGTGCGGTTCGACGCCGGCGGCGGTGAGGTCGGTGACCGCGACGTGCTCCTTGCCGATCTGCTGGGCCAGGAACTCCATCGGGTAGAAGGACGCGACGACCTTCAGCCTGCCGTTGTCGCTGTCGGCGCTGCTGCTGCCTCCGCAGGCCGTGAGGGCGAGGGAGGCGGCGAGGGCGGTGGTGGCGATGGCCAGGGAACGGCGGGTCAGTCCGAGTCGAGGCAGTCCGATCATCATGACAATCATTCTCATCTCACATGGAAATGATTGTCAAATCACTCGGACGGGTGAACGACAGGTGGCGGAGAGTGGGGGCGGCCGGACGATACCGATTTGAATCACGTACCCGTATGGCCGGTAACCTGAGGTATTCGGGTACGCGCAACCAGCCGTGCCCTGACCGTGCCGTACGTCATGAAGAGAGCACTGTGGCCGCCGACAAGATCGACACGATCGTCAGCCTGAGCAAGCGCCGTGGCTTCGTCTACCCCTGCAGCGAGATCTACGGCGGCACGCGTGCCGCCTGGGACTACGGGCCGCTGGGCGTCGAGCTCAAGGAGAACATCAAGCGCCAGTGGTGGCGCGCGATGGTCCAGGCCCGTGAGGACGTCGTCGGACTCGACTCGTCGGTGATCCTCGCCCGCGAGGTCTGGGAGGCCTCCGGTCACGTCGCCACCTTCAACGACCCGCTGACCGAGTGCCTCTCCTGCCACAAGCGCCACCGGGCCGACCACCTGGAGGAGAAGTACGAGGCCAAGCACGGCTTCCCGCCGCCGAACGGCCTCAAGGACGTCAACTGCCCCGACTGCGGCACCAAGGGCCAGTTCACCGAGCCCAAGGACTTCTCGGGCATGCTGAAGACCCACCTCGGCGTCACCGAGGAGGCGAGCGGCCTGGCGTTCCTGCGCCCGGAGACCGCCCAGGGCATCTTCACCAACTTCAAGGCCGTCCAGACCACCTCGCGCAAGAAGCCGCCGTTCGGCATCGCCCAGACCGGCAAGAGCTTCCGCAACGAGATCACCCCCGGCAACTTCATCTTCCGGACCCGTGAGTTCGAGCAGATGGAGATGGAGTTCTTCGTCAAGCCGGGCGAGGACGAGCAGTGGCACGAGTACTGGCTCCAGCAGCGCTGGGACTGGTACGTCGGCCTCGGCCTGCGCACCGAGAACATGCGCTTCTTCGAGCACCCGAAGGAGAAGCTCTCCCACTACGCCAAGCGCACCGTGGACATCGAGTACCGCTTCAACTTCGGCGGCAGCGAGTTCTCGGAGCTGGAGGGCGTCGCCAACCGCACCGACTACGACCTGCGGGTGCACAGCGAGGCGTCCGGCCAGGACCTGAAGTACTTCGACCAGGAGTCCGGCGAGCGGTACTTCCCGTACGTCATCGAGCCGGCGGCCGGCCTCAACCGCGCCATGCTGGCCTTCCTGATCGACGCCTACTTCGAGGACGAGGCGCCGAACGCCAAGGGCGTCATGGAGAAGCGCGTCGGCATGCGGCTCGACCCGCGCCTGGCCCCGGTCAAGGTCGCCGTCCTGCCGCTGTCGCGCAACGCCGAGCTGTCCCCGAAGGCCCGCGGCCTGGCCGCCGACCTGCGCACCGCGTGGAACGTCGAGTTCGACGACGCCGGCGCCATCGGCAAGCGCTACCGCCGCCAGGACGAGATCGGCACCCCGTTCTGCGTCACGGTCGACTTCGACACCCTCGAGGACAACGCGGTGACCGTCCGCGACCGCGACACCATGTCGCAGGAGCGCGTCTCGCTGGACCAGGTCAAGGCGTACCTGGGTGCGCGCCTGATCGGCTGCTAGCGGCCGCTGTCCGTTCGGGGAGCCCTCGTCCGCCCTGCCGGGGCGGACGGGGGCTCCTTGCCGTCCGGGGCTCTTGCCGTGGGGGGTCTTGCCGTGGGGGGTCTTGCCGTCGGGCGCGCCGGGTCGGGGTGGGGTGGTGGCCGGGCGCGGACGCCCTTCCCGTGCCGCTACCGCCGTCCCCAGCGGGAGCGCGGGGCCGCGGGCGGTCGGGTCGGGAGGCCGGCGGTGCGCAGGGCGGCAAGGGTGGTGCGGTGACGGGCCTCGTCGGCGAGCATCGCGGCCAGCAGCTGCGCGTAGAGCTCGGAACGGCCGGAGCCGTCCAGCGCCGCGGCCAGCCGGACCACCTCCACGGGCGGGCGCAGGACGGCCAGTTCGTTCAGCAGGAGGGTGGCGAGCGCGGGCGGCAGCCCGGCCGCGAGGTCGGCGAGATCGTCGGTGGAACGGCCCGCGGCCTGGCGCAGCAGGGTCCGGACGTCGGAGGTCCGGCCGTGCTGCTGGAGGCAGGCGGCCAGGGTGGTCAGCTCGGGCATCGGCGCCGACCCCCACTCCCAGATCAGTGTCGCGCTGTCGGCGGCCAGTCCGGCCTGGTCCAGCGCGGAGAGCAGGCCCGGGACGGAGGCGGCCGGGTAGCTCCAGAAGGCGTGGAACACCTCGGCCGCCTCCTCGGCCAGGCCCAGCTCGCGCAGCTCGGCGAGGACGGCGACGGAACGGTCGGGCGCGGACCGGGCGATGCTGCGGGCGAGGTGGAGCGAGCCGCCGGAGGGGCCGTACCGGGCCAGCATGCCGACCAGCAGCGCGGCGTCGGCGGGGGTGAGGCGGGCGGCGGCCGCGTCGATCACCTCGGTGGCCTCGGCGTGGGAACCGGACCGGTGGAGGGCGGTGATCCGCTCGGTGAGGGCGCCGAGGTCGGGGCGGGCGGGCGGCTGAGGGGCCTGCTGCCGCGGGGGCTCCGGCCGGAGCCGCTGGTGCTGGTGCTGGTGCTGGTGCTGGTGCTGGTGCTGTGGCGGCGGCGGGGGCTGGGGGTGTTGCTGCTCCGGCGGCGAGGGTTGCTGCCCGTGCCGGATCCGGCTCTCCAACGCCTCCAGCTGGTCGCTGAGTTGGAGGCACCGGGCGCCCAGGCCCTCGCGGAGGGTGCGGGCCTGGGCGAGCTGGCGCAGCAGCTCCCCGTCCGGCCGCTGGCGGCCCGGTGTGCCCCGGATCGCCTCGTTCAGGCGCCGTTCACGTTGGCTCGCGTAGCGGCTCGCACGGAGTAACTCGTCCAGTTCTGCGCGGAGTTCGGCGGCCTGTTGCTCGCCCTCCGGCTGCCGGCCCGCGGATTGTGCCGTCGGCCGCATGCGCATGATCGCCCCAACCTGTCCATCCGGACCCTGACTGCGTGACATCCTCGCGTCAGTATGTGGCGTCGGAGTTAAGAGCGCACGACCAGTCGTGTCCGAGTGGTGTCAAGGAGCGCGCAGACGGCGGTCGTTGCGAGAAGTGCGCCGGTCGCGCTCCGTAGGAGAGTCGCCTCGTAGTACGGGCCGGGCGCCAGCGCCGCGACGGCGCATCCGACCAGCACACCCGCGACGGCGGGCGGCAGGAGGAGCGTCGCATCCCGGCGGAGCGCCACGCCGACCACCAGGAGCCCTGCCAGGGCCGCCAGTTGGGGTGTTCCGAAGCTCTCCGCATAGCGGATCGACAGGGCGGGGACGAGGAACAGCGCGAGCGCCCGGCCGAGCGTCCCGGTGAGTGCGGCGGTGTACGGGCCCGGCGGCCGGCGCTGAGCCGGGGAGGGGACGGCGCGGGTGGCGACCAGCACCGCCGACGCGACCGCGGCGGAGACGAGGTGGTCGCCGAGCCGGGCAAGGTTGTAGAGCAGCACGGTGTCGTACAGCACCAGCATCAACTGGCCGTACGCCCACAGGTCGAGGGCGAAGCGGAACGGGCTGACGGGCGGCTCGGGCCGGGGCTCGGACCCGGACCCGGACCCGGACCCGGACCCGGGTTCGGACCCGGACTCGGGCTCGCGCCGGGCCAGCCAGGCGATCAGGGGAGGGGTGACGCAGGCCGCGAGCGAGCGGAGCACGAGGTCGTCCACGGTGAAGGGGTTGCGCAGGTCCCACTCCACCGCGCAGAACGCCACCGTGTACGAGACGGCGGCCGGCGGGACCAGCGGCGAGCGGGCCAGCCGGACGTACAGTGCGCGGTCCAGCCGTCGCACGACAGCGGCGAACGCCAGCAGCACCAGCGGCAGTTCGAGGAACGCCTGGACCCTGAGCACGGACGGGGCCAGCAGCTCCGGGGCCGGGAAGCGCGCCGCGAGGAAGTCCAGGCGCGGGACGTCGAACCAGCCGGGCGGCAGGTAGCGGGCGATGAAGGAGACGTCCCCGTGGTGCACCCGGTTCACGTACACCGCGACGAGCACCTGGTTGAGGAGGATCAGCGCGACGACCGCCGCCAGCACCGGCTCCGGTCCGAACGGGCGCCTGCGCCGTGGGAGGTTGGCCTCCGCCTCCTGCCGCGCGGGGTGGGGCGGCTGCCGTGCGGGGCGGGCTTCCCGTCGTGCAGGGCGGGCTTCCGGTCGTGCGGGGCCGGCCTCCCGCCGCAGCACCCTCGGCACCAGGAACAGGGCGGTGGCGGCCGAGGCCACGACCGTCCCGTCCAGCAGTCGAGCCGTTCCGCTCATCCGCGCAGCCGCGCACGCGCCTCCATCAGAGCGAAGCCGAGCAGGTTCAACCCGCGCCACTCGTCGGGCTGTTGGGCCCGGATGTCGTCGGCGGCGAGCCCGATGCCCCAGATCCGGTCCAGCGGGCTGGCCTCGACCAGCACCCGGTCGCCGGTGCCCAGCAGGTAGCCGCGCAGGGCCTCGTCCTGCCCGAACTTCGCGACGTTGCCCGCCACCACCAGTTCGAAGCGTCCGGCCGTCCAGGTCTCGTCGTCGAAGCCCTTGACCAGCCGGCCCAGCTTCTTCGCCTCGGCGGGCGTCCGGGCCGCGAGCACCCGCCGCACGATCTCCTCGTCACCGAACATCCGGGCCTTGCCGGCCATCATCCAGTGCTCGGCGGAGGCGTACGTGACCCCGTCGACGGTGAACTCGCCGGGCCACCACTGGCTCAGGCACTCCTGCCGGGTGCCGCCGCCCTTGCGCTCGGTGTGCCCCCAGAACATCACCCACTTTGGCCGCGCCCCGTCGGCCATCAACGCGGCCAGCTCCTCGCGGCTGCGAACGGCGGCCGGCTCCCCCACGTGCATCTCGCTCATATCGTCAGTCTGACATGAAGGGTTCCGGACCGCGAACCGTTTCGCGGCGAATCACCCGGGGGTGGCGACCCGGATCCCGTCGGCCGGCATCGAGGGGCCGTCCTGCCGGCCGTCCCGACGCACCCGGCGCCGCCGGCCCGGTCCGGGCGGCCCCGGCCGAGGTGCACCGCGCGAGGTCAGGCGCCGGCGGCCAGCTCCAGGAACCGCAGCCCGACCTCCGTCACCTCCTCGGGCGCCCACCCCAGCGCCGGCCGGCCGAGGCTGACTTCGGCCATGGCGAGACCGGGGGCGGCGTCCTCCCAGTACGGGACGAACCAGACGTCCTCCTCCTCGGCGAGGGCCAGGTGGGCGGCGTTCAGGGCCTTGGCCGGATGCGGCAGCCAGAGCTGGAACTCGTGCGTGGGCGGGACCTCCGGGTACAGCCGGGCGCCGGGGAGGGCGGCCAGGGCCGGGGCGAGGGTCGTGGCGTGGCGGGTGTACTCCGCCAGCTCGGGCAGGACGGTGTCCAGGCCGTGGAGGGCGGCGAGCGCGGCCGGCCAGTGCTGGAACATCCGGCCGCCGTAGCGGTGGAGCCAGGTGCGGGCGTAGGCGGTGAGGGCGGAGTCACCGGCGAGGGCGGCGCCGCTGATCCCGCCGAGGTCCTTGTAGTAGGAGACGTAGACGCTGTCGGCGAGGGCGGCGATCTCGTCGAGCCGCTTGTCGAAGTGGACCGTGGTGTTCCAGAGCCGGGCGCCGTCGAAGTGCACCCGGGCGCCGGTCTCGCGGGCCGCGGCCACCAGGGCCGTCAGCTCGTCCCAGCCGGGGAGGAGGTAGCCGGGGTCGCGCAACGGGAGTTCGACCGTGAGGGTGCCGAACGGCTGCCCCAGCTCCCGGAGTTCCTCGGGTGTCGGCTGGCGCTGCTCGGTGGTGGGCCAGAGCCCGCGCAGCCCGGTGAGCTGGGTGTAGGCGTGGCGCTCGTGCCGCTCGATGTGGCTGAGCGGGTGCAGGGCGACGGCCGGGTTGCCGGTCTGCTCGGCGTGGTGGCGGAGGGCGACCTGCTGGGCCATCGTCCCGGTGGGGAAGAAGACCGCGTCCTCCTTGCCGAGCAGCGCGGCGGTCCGCTCCTCCAACTGCCGCACCGGGCCGTCGCTGCCGTAGAAGTCGGGGCAGGCGTCCAGACCCTCCACGGCGGAGAGTTGGGCCAGGCGCTCGCGGATGCTGAGGACGCGGTCGGCGGAGAGGAAGCGCTTGCAGGTCATCCGGGCCGCGCGGCGCCGCTGGAACTCGCTCTGGTCATCGGTCATCCGGCGATTGTCGGACCCGTGCCGGGTCGGGGCCAACTGCTTTTCGCCGTGGGGGAGTGGGCCGCCCCGGGGCCGTCCGCCCACCCCGCCGTGCGGGCGCGGGGGAGGCGGACCACCAGGCGGCCTGCCACCACCCGGAGAGCGGATCCG